>JBBTTJ010000001.1:0-6423 GCA_038064315.1 Patescibacteria group bacterium
GGTTATCTCCCGGCTTGTTGGAGGGCAATGCGGACGGTTTTAAGAATTACGCCCAAATCAAGAAGAAGAGAGCGATTCTTTATGTAGTAAAGGTCGTATTTTAATTTTTCAGCGGCATCGGCGACAGACGAACTATAATGGAAATTTATCTGCGCCCATCCCGTAAGGCCCGGTTTAATGAGATACCTTTCTTCGTAAAAGGGCACATTTTTTTGTAATATCTCGTTGAATTCTGGTCTTTCGGCTCTCGGGCCGACGAAAGACATTTCTCCTTTCAAGATATTCCAAATCTGCGGGAGTTCGTCTAAACGGCTCCTTCTTAAAAAGCGTCCAATCTTTGTTATTCTCTTGTCGTTCTCCGCGGACCAGACGGCGCCGGTGTGCTTTTCGGCATCCTGACGCATTGTCCTGAATTTAATTATCTCAAAAACTTTGCCCGCCCTGCCCATTCTTTTTTGTTTGTAAAATATCGGACCGGGCGAGCTAATCTTAACCGCCAACGCCACAAGCGGATAAATTATAAGAGATATTATTCCCATAACGACGGCCAATATTATGTCAAAGAGTCTCTTTATCAGTTCATAACCTTTTTTCTTGCCCTCTGACAGGTTTTCAAGAAACCAGATCTGATTGATGGCTCCCAGGGGCACTTTGCCGGTAAGGCGTTCATAGAATGAAGCCAGGTTAAAGAAAGATATTTTCTGTTCAAGTGACTTATAGAAAATATTTATTGTTTCCGGTATCTGGTACGCGTCAGGGCTTATCACTACCGTGTTTATTCCATTTCTGATTGTTTTCTCCAGGTTGTTCAGTCCCCTGATAATGTTGAATTTTTTAAATTCTTTTTCTATTTCATCAGATTTATCAGGCCTTAGATCAACCATATATTTAAGTTCATAACCCAATTGGGGGTTTTCTTTTATGAATTCCGCCAGTTCCAGCGCCTGCTGATTTAATCCGACTATCAGCAGAGATTTTTTGAATTTTTTTTCAAATACTTTGTTAAAGCAGTATCTTGAACTGAATTCCAGCCCGGTGAAAATTGCAGTAAAAATTGCAAGATTCGTTTTTGGCGTGATGTTGAAAAGCGGGAACAGATAAAAGAAAATTACGGATATTACGGATGAGATGATTATCGTTCGGAGCAGGGAAGAATAGAAGTGAATGTTATTTCTTAACATTGCCGGCTCGTATAGATTTGCAATATAAAAAACTATCAGCCAGACGATAAATATCATAGAAAATGGAAGCAGGTGAAAATCTAATTGTCTGTAAATATCAGAGCCGTACCTTAAATAAAGGGTCAATAAAAAAGAACCGAATAATATGCAAATATCGGATATGAATAATAATGTTTTTTTCATTTTAGTTGAATATCATTATGTTACATCAAATAAGTATAATTTGCCAGTTTAGACAAATGATGGTACTATCAGCCGGATATTAAATAGAGAGGTAAGTTTAATGGCAGAAAAGGATAGAAACTTTAAAATTGGCATAATCGGGCTTGGAATGGTCGGCGAGCCCTTGTTAAGATGGTTTAAAGAAAGAGGTCATAAACTCGGGACGGACTTATTTTGTTATGACATTGACCCGATAAAAAGTTATACCGATGACTGCAACTTGGCCGATATTATTTTCATTGCCGTTCCCACTCCCTCTAATCCTGATGGGAGCTGTAATGTGTCTTTTGTTGAAAATATCGCAGAATCATTGGGGGGAGAGAAAATAATCGTTATCAAATCAACCGTGCCCCCGGGGACAACTGAACGTCTTCAGAAAAGATTTCCTCAACATAAGTTTTTGTTTAATCCTGAATTTCTCACGGAATCCCAGGCTTGGGAGGATTTTTTGAAACCGGTCAGGCAGATAGTCGGTTATACGGACAGAAGCAAAGATGCGGCTTTTGCGGTATTGAATATTTTACCGGTATCATACTACCAAAGCCCTTGGATATACTCCACTTATAAATTCAGAGGCCACACGGCAACGGAGGCGGAGATAATTAAGTATGCCTCTAATGTATTCGGCGCGATTAAGGTTAGTTTTGGGAATATGATTTTTGATGTGTGCGCCGGTGTCAGCGCTTCTGAAGGAGCGGAAGCGGATTATGAAAATATAAGAGACGCTCTGGGCGCCGATCCGCGGATAGGTCCGGCATGGCTGGATGTTAATCACGGCTCTTATCGCGGATTTGGCGGGTATTGTTTCCCGAAAGACCTGAAAGCATTTATTAAATTTGTTAGTGAATTAACTGAAAAAGAAACGCATTTATTCGAAATACTTTGTTTTCTTTCCGATGTTTGGGATTACAATGATACTCTTCTTAAACGGCAAAATCTGACTGTTGACGATGTTTCCAGACATAGTAGATAAGTTTTTAAGTAAATAGAATCAAATCCGATAACCTCGCTAACGCGGGGTTATTTATTAGACAGTAGGCCTATTTACAATTTGGAATTTTAAACAAAATTGTTATATTATGATGAAATGTTGAATGGCAAAAATATTCTGATTTTACTTGTTACGGCGCTTTTGGCGCCATTTTTTGTCTGTTCTGCCGCTCTGGCTGACATGCAGGGACAGAATGTCATATTTTCAGTAAATAAAAGTTTTGATAAGTCCGGCAGAGAATCAATGCCCGCGACCTTGCGTTATATGGGCGAGAACAGTTATTTTTATGTGGACGATGAATACTGGAACGCTCTTAATTCTTTGGAAAGGCGGGATTTCCTGACAAGTATAAGTCAATTATCATCTGAATTTGATGTTAATATTTATCCCAAGGAAACATCATTTTGGGGTCAGGAGGCGCGGCCGGGAGTGGATGGAGATAGCCGCATAACGATACTGCTTGAACAGCTCAAGACGGGAAACGGGGGATATTTCAGCTCCGTGAACGGTTACGCTAAAAAAACAGTCCTAGAATCAAATGAGAGAGAAATGATGGTTGTGAGCGCCGAGTCGGTCAACGGACAGTTAGCCAAAGTTTTTCTGGCTCATGAATTTGAACACTTGATATCTTTTAATCAGAAAGAAACATTAAGAAATATTTATGAAGAGGTCTGGCTCAATGAATTAAGGGCTGAATATTCCGTGACTCTTGCCGGATATAATGATATTTTTTCCGATTCTAATTTAAAACGAAGAGCCGATAAATTTTTCAACAGTCCGTCAGATAGCTTAACCGAGTGGCCCAATCTATCGCAGGATTATGATCTCGTCTCTCTTTTTGGAGAGTACATTTCGGAAGAATACGGCAACGGATTTCTAAAAAAATCATTACAATCGGAACTTTTGGGAATTCCTTCAATTGACGCGGCGCTGGCGTTTATGGGCAATTCCGACAGATTTTCAAACATATTCTCAAATTGGCTTATAGCCAGTTATATAAATGACGATTCGTCAGAACCAAAATTTGGTTATGCAAGGCCGGAGTTAGGAGGCCTTCAGGCGTCGCCTCAAAGGATAACCATATTATCGTCAGATTCTCATATTTTTGATTATACGCTTAAACCCTGGCAACCATACGGACATAAGTTTTATACAGCCGACCTTGAAAGCGGCAGAGTTATTAAACTATTTCCGTCTCCGACGACTGATTTTAAATTCGTTTATGCGGATAATCTTGGCCGGGCCGATATTCTGACTGGTAATTTTTTCGTTACAAATCCGGGCGGTTTGAAATATTTTTATATTTTCCCCGTCAATTCGTCCAAAACTGTCGGCTTTGGTTCGTCAGAGAACGAGTTCAACGCGCGTCTGACTCTTTCTTTTGATGATAAACTGCCGGGCGTTGAGTTTGGTTCGGCTTTCAAAAACGGAGCGCTTATCAAAAAAACCGGAGAGAAAGAGATTTATGTCATTGAGGGTAAATATAAGAGATATTTAAGGCCGGAAATAATCGCCCTCTACGGTCATTTGGATACCGGCAAAGTAATGGAAGTTGATGTTGCAACTTTTAATTTCTATTCAACCGCAAACTATGTCAGATATGTGAATGATAAGAGAGTTTATGCCGTATGGCCGGACGGCACGAAGCACTGGCTGAATATCACTCCTCAACAGTGGGATGACTCCGGCCGCGACTGGAACGCGATTTTTATAATCAACGACCTGGAACTCGCCGCTTACAAAACCGGAGCGGATATAACGAGATAATATTTATAAATAAAAACGGGACATGCTTAGCATGTCCCGAATGGAATTCTATGAACAAGTCCGAGAACCTTATCCATAGAAGCGTTGACCATGTCAAATCCAAAAAAATTTCGGAAAACTTTTCTTGCTATTTTTTTGACGGGCAAGAAAGAAGAAAGGTTAAGTCCATCTTCAATAAGACCTGATGCCCCGCAGATAGCGTAGGCGTTAGTCTCGTCTATCCATACTGATTTATGGTAGGTGGCATTTTCCAAAGCGGCATGAATATTATTACAATTCATGTCCGCCAACTCTTTCTCCACGATACTTTTGTATTCATGGTTTGTGTTAAACAGACCATGAATAATCTCATGTTTAAGAGTTGGCAGATCTATTTTGCCGGCCTGAACGCCGATTATGTAAAACGGTTTTGGCACACAGTTCCATATATCAAGAAACCTCCTCTCTTTTCTATTTAGAGGGTCGAAATCTCCTCTCAAAAACGGCTCCAAAATTCTTGATGGAATATTGAAACCGGTCCAATCTTCATAATATGAGAATTTCCCGAATTTATCAGCGTACCAGTCAGCGAACTCTTCAAGAGTAAATAATTTATCTCTAAAAAAGATATTCTCGGAAAATTCCGAAAATCTTAAAAATGTAGAGGCGAGCAGATATTGACTCGCCGCTTCAACCAGAAAGATACTGGACATCGCTTACCTCCTACCTTGTAGTTAAAGAACCTTATGTTAATTATATCAATTTATATGTATTTTGTCAATATTGCGCTCTATAAAATTTCTGCCAAGATTGGGTCGCTATGAGACCTCAAATCTATCTAATAGAATCTAGGACTCGTCAAGACCTGGCCGCAACATTTATGCGGTTTCAGGAGTATTATGAATCTCCGGAATTTAAGGGGAGAATCTTCAGTATTGAGGATTTTTCTTGCTGGTATGCTATTAAATTCGGGTCTTTTTCATATTCAAGGGATTGGTACGGCTTCAATATTCCGGGGACGGTTTTGACTCCCTTTAAAAACGGGGACTTTGATCCGTTAACGCCTAAGGAGCGGCGGCTTATTGATTTTTGTTCAGACATTGACGGGAACTCATACATAATCGGCGCAACTCCGTCGGCCGAATATTTTAAAGAAACCATTCAGCATGAATTTATCCATGGCGTTTTCCATACTAATTCTGAATACAAAAGAGAGGTGATAAATTGCGTTAATGATTTTAACATTCAGACGGTTAGCAAGGGGTTGTTGAAAATGGGTTATTGCGACGATGTGGTAATTGATGAAACAAACGCTTATGTTCTCGTTGAGCCGGACACAATTCAGCAATACTCGTCTGTCGGAAGCACCAAAAAACTGCGTGAGCAGTTGGATAAAATTTTTGCCAAGTTTTTTGGTTTTTCCGTTCTGAAAACAGAAATCTCCGCTTTAATGGCAAGAACGGAACGCGTACTTATCTGATTGATTACTTCTTCCAGTTTACCTGGTCAAGATAACCCCATGACCTTAAGCGGTCGCTGTCTTCGCTCCAGGATGCTCCTATGTCAGTCCGGTAAATCATGTTAACAAGCATTATGTTGTCTACGCGGGCATAGGCCTGTTTGCGCGCTTCATTCATCGTAGTGCCGTGTCCCGTTACTATCAATATATAAGCGCTTGAACCGGCGACTCGCCAAATTCCGTCAACAATTTTGACATCGCCCAAATGAATTCCGTCAAGGCTGGGTTTTTTAAACAAGATAGAGAGGTCTTTATAAATTTCAAATTCGCCGGGGTCTTCATATGGAAAAGGCGGGGTAACGATAACAACGCCTATTTGGAAGCCTTTTTTTGTTTTAAGTTGAAAATCCTGACCATTGGCTATCGCGCGCATAAAATCTCCCCACTCTGACAGAACGCCTTCCATTTGAATATTGATGGTCGGGTAGCCAAAGCGCGTCGTGTATTCAAGAGGGTAAATACCGCGGCCGTTTACTATACAGTTTATGTCTATGTATCCTATATATTTGGCTTTCCGCAGGTCTTCTTCCATTTTTCCGGTCGTATCCCGGAAGAGAGCGTTCGGCTCCGACCAGAACATTGATGTGCCCATCTCTCCGGTCATTGGACCAATTTCTCCGGGGAAGAGCCGCTTATGCTCGAAGGCCACCAATATCGGCGTGATAAATTTTTCCCCGTTGAAAAAAGCTGAAACGCCGACCTCCACTCCGGAGACGAATTTTTGAAGTTGAAACTGTCTGATCTTTTTGCTGATTATTTTTTTG
>JBBTTJ010000002.1:0-7599 GCA_038064315.1 Patescibacteria group bacterium
ATACCATGACCGACCTTTCCGAGAATTGCAATATTTTGGTTTTAGCCGACGACTTTTACCGTAAAGACGATTATTTAAGAAATTACGAAGAATTTCTGAAATATATAAATAAAAGAAAAAAACATGCCTAGTACCATAACTTCTGTTAAATTTTTTGATTTTCAAAGGAAACGTTTGCGTTATAAAAAAGAAATAAACGCAAGCGTTGAACGAGTATTCGGACGGGGCTGGTTTATCGCCGGTCCGGAACTGGCTGATTTTGAACAAAAATTTGCCAAATATCTGGGAGCCAGATATGTTGTTGGCGTTAATTCAGGAACTGATTCCATAGTGATTGCCCTGAAAGCCATAGGCATCAAGATGGGTGATGAAGTTATTACGACTGCTCATACGGCTACCCCGACGGTTGCCGCAATTAGAGTCGCGGGCGCGATCCCGGTTTTTGTTGATATTGATGAAAACACGCTGAATATAGATCCGGCTTTTATTGAAAAGAAAATAACCCCTAAAACCAAAGCTATTTTGCCGGTCCACCTTTACGGATATCCGGCGGATATGGATATTATTAAAAAAATAGCCGTTAAGAATAAACTGTTTTTAGTTGAGGACGCTTGCCAATCTCATGGCGCAAGTTTCCGGGGCAAAAAACTCGGCACAATAGGCGATGTCGGCTGTTTCAGTTTTTATCCCACTAAAAACCTGGGAGCGTTCGGCGATGCCGGAGCAGTTGTAACGAATAATAAGAAGATCGCGGATAGCGCCATGCGATTAAGAAATTTTGGAGAAGTATCAAGATATAAAAATAAGATAGAGGGAATAAACAGCAGAATAGACGAAATACAGGCGGCTTTTTTGAATTGGGGGATAAAAGAGCTGGATAAATGGAATAAGGAAAGAGCAAAAATAGCCGGCATATATCTTAAAGAGTTAAAAAACTTGCCCATGAAACTGCCGCCAAAAGGTGATGAATCTTTTAATCGGGTTTGGCATTTGTTCGTTATACAAACGGATAGAAGAGATGTTTTAAGAGAATTTTTGAAAAAAAGAGGAATAGAAACTCTAATTCATTATCCGACCCCGATATTTAAACAAGAAGCATATAAATTCTTGGGATATGAAGAAAAAGATCTTCCTGTAACAACCGGGATTCATGATAAAATCCTATCGTTGCCTATTTATCCCGAATTAACCGTTCCGGAAGTAAAATTTATCTGTAATTCTATCAGGGAATTTTATGGAAATAGAAAAACGAACAATCCCATTGTCGGATAGCCGCGATTCTCTTGATTCCAGTCGGCGTTTTGTGGCGGGAATTACGACGAAAAGCCGTCTTGAGTTGGATTTTTTTAATCTTTACGGCTGGTTGCTGCAGTATGTTGAAGGCAAAAAAGTGCTTGATGCCGCTTGCGGTTCCGGTTTGGGAAGTTTTTTATTGGCGCATAAAGCGCAAGAGGTTTTTGGTATAGATATTTCAGAAGAAGCGGTTAAATATGCCTCCGAGCGATACCGGCTTTCAAATCTTAAATTTATCCGCGATGATATATTAACTTATAAATTGCCGGCCGATCACTTTGATGTTGCCGTGAGCGCAATGACCATTGAACAGCTTGAAGCAGGCGACCATCCTAAATTTCTTAGTATCTTAGCCGGAAGTTTGAGGCCGGGCGGGCTGCTTTTTATTGTAACGCCGAATAAGCAAGTCGCCTCTCCGGGAATAAAATCCCCGTCATTTCATTGGAATAAGAAAGAGCTTTATCGGAAAGAGTTGGAATATATTTTAATAAAATCTGGTTTTACGCCTGTAAAATGGTTTGGCCGGAGACGGGTGCCGTTTTTTATGGCTAATCGCGTATTTAAGAGGACATTTAATCTTATACAAAAGATTTCGGGGTGGAATCACGGTTTTTACAGCACACGCGAGAGTCCGGCCGTGAAGCCGATAAATTTTTTCTGGCAACCCAAGGATTTTGTGGCAGTGGCCAGAAAATCAGGTTAATTTTTATGAAGAAATTATTATACATTGCCAATCTGCGCTTGCCGACTGAAAAGGCCTACGGTATCCAAATTACCAAAATGTGCGAAGCATTAGGGGAAATACTTGATGTGGAGTTGATTGCGCCATACAGAAAGAACAATATTAAAGAGGGTGTTTTTGATTATTACGGGGTTAAGAGGAATTTTAAATTCAACAGAATTTGGGCGCCGGATTTTTATTTGCCGGGAGTTTTTGACAAAATCGCTGTGTTTATAAAAAGCGCTGTTTCTGCCCTGGGTTTGGCGTTTTACGCTCTTAAACAAGATCCTGACATTGTTTATTCGCGAGATGAACTGCCTTTGTATTTTTTGAGTTTTTTCAAAAAGAATTTATTTTTTGAAGCCCACAGATTCTCAAAATTAAGGAAATTATTTTATAAAAGATTTAAAAACAAAAATTTTAAGATCATAGTTATTACCAATCATCTGAAAGATGATTTTATAAAAATCGGTTTTCTGCCGGAAAGTATTTTGGTAGCTCCGGACGGAGTTGATCTGGCGGAGTTTGACATACAAATAAGCAAAAATGAAGCAAGAGAAAAGTTTTTCGGTAATATACACAACGAACATTTTGCTCGAAAAAAAATAGCGGTTTATATTGGCCATCTTTATTCTTGGAAAGGCGCCAGTGTTGATATGTTTTCAGAAACCGCAAAGTATATTTGTGAAAAAAATCCAAATTTTCTTATTTCTATTTTTGGCGGCACCGATAATGAATTAAAGAAATTCAGAAATGAATTAAAGAAAATTCATCCAAATCTGGTACCCATGATATATCTTGGAGGTAGAGTTCCTCATAAGGATGTACCTTATATTTTAAAAGCGGCTGATTGCGCAATCTTAACTGGAAATGAGTCGGATACGATCTCATTAAAATATACCTCGCCTCTCAAAATGTTTGAATATATGGCCTCCGGCTGTCCTATCGTGGCTCAAAATTTACCGTCTTTTCGGGAGGTCTTGAATGATAAAAATTCTTTTTTGGTCAAACCCGGGGACGCAAGGGCCCTGGCCGATAAAATATCATGGGTTTTTGAGGAGAAAAATTTAAAAACGGTTGAGGGAAAAGCCGTAAAAGCTCTTGAAGACGTAAAAAATTATACCTGGCAAAAACGGGCCGATAAAATATATAATTTTAGCAAATCATGAGCGTTAATTTAAAAGAAGAATTGTTTTTTATTAAAGAAACAATTAGATACGGTTATGGATGGAAAGGCGTTTTAGCGTATTTAGTAAACAAATTCTGGAATTCAAAAAAGATTTATAGTTTAAAATTACCTGATTACAGACGGATTGAAGGCATTGAAATTCATATTCTTTGCCGGAAAAAAGATGCCGATATGCTGGCCTGGTCGCTCATGTCTTTTATAAGCCAAAGCGGGATTTGTCCGAAAGTTATAGTTCACGACGACGGAACTTTTGATAAAAATACCGTAAATAAGTTAGAGCTTAAATTCCCGGAATTGAGAGTATTATCTTTTAAAAAAGCCAATGAATTAATTAAAAATACCGTTGGCTTATCATCAAAGCTCATGGAACATAGAAATAAGGGCCATAAATTGATACATAAGTTAATTGATGTTTTTTTGTTAAGCCGGTCGGAGAAAGTCATGATTCTTGATTCGGATATCCTCTTTTTTAATCGTCCCGAAGAAATTTTAGAGTTTATGCGCGGGGACAGTAATTACGATTCTTTAATTACGAAGAATAGCGGCGAATACGATCTTGAGCTTTCAGAAAATTACTTTAAAAAATACGAATTTTTGAAAGGCAGCGCCGATTTTATGAATCCCGGCATTACTCTGTACAAGAAGGATAAAATTGACTTGAATAAGTTATTGGAATATTTTGAAAATACAAGGCGAATGCCCGGTGATTATCTTGTTGAAATGTCGGGATGGGCTTGTTTAATTGCTCAAACAAGATTTAGATTTTTACCGCCGGACAGATATCCCATTAAAGGAAAGTTAAACCCGAATGCCGTAATGAAGCATTTCACGAATCCTCGCCGCCATGAGTTCTATATTTGGGGTATAGATAAAGTCCGCGAAGCTTTAACTTATAAAAATGAACATTAAACAAAAAAAATTTCTAGTAACCGGAGGCGCCGGATTTTTGGGTTCTCATATGTGCGACGCGTTGATTGCTAAAGGAGCTAAGGCAGTTTGCGTTGATGATCTGTCTAACGGGAAATTAGCGAATATTTCACATTTAAAAAATAATAAAAACTTTAAATTTTATAAAGCCGATATCAATAATCTGAAACAAATAACCCGTGTTTTTGCAAAAGAGGAACCGGATTATGTAATGCATTACGCGGCGATGGTGGGCGTAAAAAGAACCAGCGATAACCCTCTTGGAGTTTTTAGAGATATAGAGGGAATTAAAAATATCGCTGAATTATCCAGACGGCACAAAGTTAAAAAGATATTATTCACGTCGTCATCAGAAGTATACGGCGAGCCGGTCAAGCTTCCCATTGCCGAAGACGATACTTTCAACAGCAAGTGGCCTTACGGTTTGGTCAAAATTTTAGGAGAGCAGTACTTTATAGCGTATTATGAAAAGTACGATATACCCGTGACCATTGTGCGGTTCTTTAATGTATACGGGCCGAGACAGGATTTCGGCGACTCCGGTTTTGTAGTTTCTGTTTTTCTAAAGAGAGCCCTTACTAAAAATCCAATTGAAATTTACGGAGACGGCGGGCAGACAAGAGATTTTGTTTATGTGGACGATAATGTGAGGATTACCATGAATGCTTTTTTGAGTGATAAGACCAATGGCCGGCCCATGAATATTGGTTCAGGAAAGTCTATAAGAATTACAGACCTGGCAGATGAAGTCAGGAAACTGGTCCCTGGCGTCAGAGTGATTTTTAAGCCGGCCAGAAGAAGCGGTGAAATAAAATATCGTACTCCTGATATCAGTTTTATGAGGGAGGTTCTTAAAGATGAACCCAATATCAAACTGGCCGAAGGATTGGCCAGGACCTTGGAGTATATGAAAAAAGGTTAGTTGGCCTGTACAAATGCGTATTTTATTGTATTATGTGTATAAATTATGTCTCAAAATCCTTACTTATCCGTAGTTATCCCTCTTTTTAACGAGGAAGAGATTCTGCCAAGAATGCTTGGCGAGCTTTCGGCCGTTTGTAATTCGTTAAACCGAAGTTACGAAATAATTTTTGTTGACGATGGTTCCACTGACAGAACTCCTTTGTTGCTGGAAGAAATGTCTGATAAAGATTCTCGCGTTAAAGTTTTAAGATTTTCAAGGAATTTCGGCCATCAGGCGGCATTTAACGCCGGTATTGATTTTGCCGCCGGTGATATGGTTATTACAATGGACGGTGATCTGCAACACCCGCCTCATTTAATCCCGGAATTTATTAAGTATGCCGAGGATGGGTTTGATATTGTTATAGGAGAAAGAATATCCAACAAACAGAATTCTTTAGCGAGGGAACTGACAGGCAGAATGATCTACAGGTTTTTAAGCGCGATGTCCGGACTTGAATTCAGGAATTCTTCCGATTTTGCTTTATATAACAGGAGAGTGATTTCTGTTTTGAAAAGAATGCCGGAGAAGGAAAGATTTTTGAGAGGAATGATTCAGTGGGTGGGCTTTAATAAAAAGTATGTGCTTTATGTCGCGCAAAAGAGAAAAGCCGGAAAAGCCAAGTATAACTTTCGCAAATTGGCCGGTCTGGTAATGAGCGGGGTAACTTCTTTCTCCGCCTTTCCTTTGCGACTGGCCTTCTGGTCCGGTTTAGTTGTTTTGGCTATAAGCATGGGACTTTCTGTTTATGTTATTTGGGATCATTACGTTAATCCGAATCCTTTTATCGCCGGTTGGGCGACGCTGGTAATCCTGGTCTTATTTTTAGGAAGCATCCAGTTGATGGTTTTGGGAGTAATAGGCGAGTATCTCTATAAAATGTTCTATGAAGTTAAAGGAAGGCCGCTGTATATCGTTGCCGAAACAAAAAACATAGAAAAGGGAAAGGCGGAAAAAAGTCCATACGGGATATATGATTAACATAATTGCGGATGATTTGGGCCTGCACTCCTTGGTAAACGACGGAATCATTTTTTTATTGAAAGAAAGAAAGATTGACGGAGCATCTTTAATGGCTAACGGTTCTGCTTTTGACGACGCGATAGAGAAACTAAAAAATGTAAATGAACCCGGTATCGGAATTCATTTTGTTTTAGTTGATGAAGAATCTCTTTCCGGGATAAATTTACCGCGAAACTACAGGGCGTTTTTTATTAAATATATTTTGGGGCTTATAAAATTATCAGATATAGAAAAAGAACTAAGAGCTCAATTGGATAAAATTTCTGTTGCCGGCATTAAGCCCGGTTTCATAAACAGCCATCAGCATCTTCATCTCTTGCCTGGCATAATGGATATTGTCGTGAAATTAGCCGTTGAATACAAAATCCCCGGTATTAGAACAGTTAACGAGCGGGTTAATTTTAACGGCGGTAAATTGTTCAGGAACGCTCAATTATTTTTTTTGAACCTTTTATCGTCAATGGCTAATAAAAAAATACAAAAAGCCGGCATTCGGCATAACGATTTCTTTGTCGGATTTATTAATGCCGGAAATTCAAATGAAAATGACATAAAACACGCCCAAAATATCTCCGATAAATACCCCGACAAAATTATTGAACTTGGATGCCACCCCGGATATGAAAACAGGGATTTACAAAGTAAATATAAACATTGGGGAGATTATAATTGGAAAAAAGAGCTGGATCTGCTGTCCGAAACATCATGATATGGAAAAAGCTTTCTATAAAACATATTTTGAAGTTGAAAAACGCCACTGGTGGTTTAGGGTAAGAAGAAATATTATTTTTTGGTTGATCCAAAAATATGACATATCCAAAACTGCAAAAATTTTTGATTTTGGATGCGGGTCGGGGTATTTGGCGGGGGAGTTGCAGAAAATGGGCTATAACGCGTCGGGGTCGGATACTTCCCGTGAAGCTATTGAATTTGGCAGGCAACGGGGCATCAAAAATATAGAAGCCGTCCAATCGGATGAAATGCCTCAAGAGGGCGGTTTTGATGTGATATTGGCCCTTGATGTGATTGAACACATAAAAGACGATACGGGGGCAATTAAAGGCCTGGAAAAGGCCTTAAAACCGGGAGGAGCGCTTATAATTACAGTTCCTGCCTATCAGTGGATGTGGGGAGTCCAGGACGAGGTGGCTCATCATTTCAGAAGATATACTATGTCCGGTCTGGCCGATGCGGTCAAAGGGTCCGGTGGTCTTAGGATTGTTAGAAAGACATATTTTAATACTCTTTTGTTTCCGCCCGTTGTCATTGTCAGAGCATTATCCAAATGGTTTAATTTAAAGGAGAGGGAATCTGATTTTGATATCAGCAGCCGGTTTCTGAACAGCTTATTCTATTTTATTTTTAATCTTGAAATATATTTTTTGGAACTTTTCAGTTTTCCTTTCGGTGTTTCTATCCTCTTTGTTTTAAAAAAGAATGTTTAATCTTCTTAAAAAAAATAAGTGGTTTTTGACTATTTTT
>JBBTTJ010000003.1:0-1669 GCA_038064315.1 Patescibacteria group bacterium
CGTAAGAGGATGTATAGGGGGTGACGCCTGACCAATGCGAGAAGGTTAACGTTGGCGGTACGTGGAAATTTATTTCTGCGTGCTGACTGACCGAAGCCCTCGTCAATGTCAGCGATAACTATAATCGTTCTAAGGTAAGTAGCGCTGCCTTAGTAAAACTTGGCTATATGCTGGAAGGTCTGTGTATCCGACGCTACTATGGTATAATACGTACATAGATGATTAACCATAGTAAAAATGCGAGCGGTGCAGATAATCAGCAGGAAAGGCCGGGAATTAAAGGATGGATAGTTGGTTTTACCGACGGAGAAGGTTGTTTTTCCGTGAGTATTTTCCGCAACAAAACCACTAAACTGGGCTGGCAAATTTTTCCAGAATTTGTCATTACTCAAAGCGAAAAAAGTCTGGATGCGTTAGAGTTGTTTCGTAAATATTTTGATTGCGGACGCATATTTGTGAATAAACGATACGATAATCATAATGAAAATCTATATCGTTTCTGTGTGCGTTCTATTCAAGATTTGCACGAAAAAATAATTCCATTTTTCAAGAAGAATAAATTGCGTACCCATAAGCAGAAAGATTTTAAGATTTTTTCGGAGATTGTTGAGAAAATGATGAAAAAAAAGCATTTAACTTCAAAGGGAATGATGGGCATAGCTCAGCGCATAAAGACAATGAACAGAAAAAATCCATCTAAATTCCTGGAATCCTCAGAGACTATACGCCAGGCTTCGGCGAAACCGAAGAAGATATAGTCCGAACTCTATGGCGACATAGAGCCGACGAATAAGTCGGGCAACAAAAAGTTGCAACATAATTAAGCGCAATTCCTTGTCGGGTAAGGAATTTGCCCGCTTTGACGGCAACGTCTAAGCAAACACTGACTAATAACGGTGGAGTCCTCGCCGGAGTCCCGCATCAAGGGCGGGACGATGAAAGCAGGATAATACCGTGGGAACTCCGATAAAAATCGGAGACCCGTAACGACTTAGGTCGCTTATACACAGTGGCGACCGAGATAGCTTTATTTTATAATGAAGTTATAATATGTCAGCTCTCAATAAAAAGCGTAAATTGTGCGAGTATATTTCGGGTTATGCGGATGGTGAGGGATGTTTTAGCGTTTCTTTCTCAAGACGCAGAAAATTTTTAGTCGGTTGGGAAACCAAACCAAGTTTTTCTGTCAGTCAAAACGAAGAAAGGGCGCAGGTTCTGTATATAATGCAAGATTACTTCAAAAGCGGTTTTATCAGGAGAGATTTTTCCGATAAAACGCTTAAGTACGAAGTAAGAAGTCTTGAAAATTTAATACAGAATGTCATCCCGCACTTCGAGCAATATCCAATGCTGTCTTTTAAGCAGAAAGACTTTGAATTTTTTAAAAAGATTTGTCGTCTAATGCAAAAAGACCTACACAGAACGCCCGCCGGGCTTAAGCGAATAGTTAAGCTCGCTTATCAGATGAATCCCGGCGGAAAAAGGCGTTATAGAAAAAGAGATATACTTAATACGTTGAGATGAAGATATAGTCTGTACCATTAGAAATAATGGATAATATGAAGTTCCGACGCGCACGAAAGGCGTAACGACTGGAGGACTGTCTCGGAGAGTAGCCCGGTGAAAATACAGTACCGGTGAAGATGCCGGTTACCTGCAGTTAGACGAA
>JBBTTJ010000004.1:0-1509 GCA_038064315.1 Patescibacteria group bacterium
ACAAGCTCAAATACGTGGCCGGCAATATGTACAATTGGAAGACTACCGGCGCAATGGTTGCCAAACAGCCCTTCTCCGGAGCACGAAAATCCGGTACCAACAGCAAGGTCGGCGGTCCGGATAATCTCCGGCAATGGACTATTCCCCGAACTTTGGGAATTACGTTCGTAAAACCGGAGGATTATGTCCCGGCATGTGTAGATAAAGAATAATTTTTAAAAAACCCTCGGTAATGAGGGTTTTGGTTTGTATGAGAGTCTGGTGAATAATTGAACCCATAAAGCTGGAGTGGTCGACCATTCCAGGATTTCAGCTATGGAAGTCAGGTAACAGTTGGCTTCAAAGTTCTTGAGGCCTCGGGTGCGTTCTTCACCAAGGTTAAACACCCTCTTTTTACGAGAAAAATAGCGCTCTATCTCAGAGCGCTTTTTGTATAGTTCGGGATCACGAACCCTTTCCCAGCGTTTCATTAAGCGATTGAACCAATAATCTTTCTTTTTATGCCTGCGCATGGGTATGCAGATGCGGATTCCGGGAAATCTGAGTGCGATATCCTTTACGAAGTTTATCCCATCGTATGCTTTGTCTGCGGTAAATTCTCTTAACTTCCATGACTTGGGAGCCGCCCTTATCAGATTGGCTCCCCAGCGTATATCTGACCTTGCTCCTGGAGTAGCAAATTGGAGTATCGGCAGCCTGGTTTCCCAATCGATCATCTGGTGTAATTTGAAGCCGTTTTTCTCTTTGTAGCCGAAGTACTCGCTTCCTTCTTCTTGCCTTTTGGAGTAAGTTTGTACAAAAGATGAATCCATGATGGCTGTGATGGAATCTAAATTTGAAGCAACGGCGGATGAGAGCAAAGAAAAAATGTTTTTGAAAAGAAATTTTTCAATCAGCCTTTTCCTGAATTTGATAAAGGTCGAATAATCAATCCCACTCATGCTTTCCAGGTCTCTGAAACTGCAGCTCATCAATTGCCTATAGATTAGCCATCGAAAAAGCAAAACTTTTCCATATCCTTTCCGGCCCTTCGGATTCGGTTTGAGAAATTGTTCGAGGATGTTGATAACTATGGGATTGTTCAGCCATTGAAATCTGGCGTAAGTTGGAATACGTTTAGAGTACATAAAGACGTTGATTAATTGGTAAGTTTTTGGAGACACCTTAATTTTACCAAGAATTCGCGTCTTTTTGGTTTTTACAGGCGGAGTTGGCTTCAAATTCAAAAAACCCTTGCGATGCAAGGGTTTTTTGTATGCTTTCAGAGCATTTTATCCTTATTTATGCTATTTTTCACCAAACTCTGGCAAGTTGGATTGACAAAATAGCACGCAGGTGCTATTTTTAGTTGAGAAAAAAAGCGAAAGGAGGTGAACAAATGAATCGATTTTATAGTTTTCTGACGATTGGTGTCCTCACTATATTATTAACGACAGCCGCGAAAAGTTCCGCGGAGGAGTTCGGAGGAGTCGGTCTTGATCTTTTTATCGTGACAACTTCAGCCATTGA
>JBBTTJ010000005.1:0-17507 GCA_038064315.1 Patescibacteria group bacterium
AAGAGATACAAGTTCGGTTTCTTTTTCGGTTCTTTTCTTTATTTCCGCGCTTTTTTTATCCAAGGTCTTGTTGCTCACAACTACGCGAACCGGACAGCCGATAAGGTCGGCATCGGCAAATTTTTCGCCGGCGGATTTGTCGCTTCTGTCATCATAAAGCGTTTCTATCCCCTTATGGATGAGTTCGTCATAGATCTTCTCCGACTCTTCTTTCCTGTTGTCCAAAACTATTAAATGGACTTTGAACGGCGCTATGCTCTCCGGCCAGATCATACCTTGCGTATCGTTGGAAACCTCAACAACAGTCGCCATCAGACGGCTAACGCCTATACCATAAGAACCCATAACTACCGGATGCTTCACTCCATTCTCATCGGCATATTCAAGATTCAACGCGCCGGAGTATTTAGTCCCAAGGGGAAATATGTTGCCTACTTCTATGGCCTTCTTCTCCGCCATGTTACCGCCGCACTTGGAGCAAGTATCGCCATTCTTGAATTCAGATATCTCGCTGTTTTCCGCATAGCCGCATTTCAAACATAATAAAATAGTGTCTTCGCCGACATCGGAAAGAATTTGAAATTCGTGGGTATTTCCTGCTGTGAATATTCCTCCCGCCGCAACGGTATATACCGCATCCAATCCGCATCGTTTGAAAATCTTAAAATACGCTTCTTTGACTTCACCATAATATCTTTGGAGGTCCTTGTCGTCCGCGTGAAAACTGTAAAGATCTTTCATCATAAATTCTTTTCCCCGCAAAAGACCGGATTTTGCTCTCGCCTCATTTCTGAACTTGGTTTGTATCTGGTACGCGGCAAACGGCAAGTCTTTGTAGGAACTGATATATTTTGACGCAATGGTGGTAAGAACTTCTTCATGTGTCCAGCCAAGCACGAAACCCGGCTCCTTATCTTCCTTTCCTCCGGCAAAAAATCCGACATCCAAATCCCACCTCGCCGTCGGTTCCAGGTATTTCTTTTCAACCAAAGCAGGCATAAACATCTCCTGTCCGCCGACGACATTCATCTCTTCGCGGACAATTTTATTTATTTTCTCCATGACTCTCCAGCCAAGAGGGAGAAATGAATAAACTCCGGCCGAGTTTTTAAACACAAAACCGCCCCTTGTCAATAAGCGCGCGTTGACGGCAATTTCATCCGCCGGCGCCTCTCTTAAAGTTTTCGTAAATAGATGAGACAGACGCATTAAAAAATTCTGGTTATGTCTTTTACCGTCGCATATATCATAAGCATTATTAACAGAATAAACCCGACTGAATTTATGGCGGTCTCAACTTTTTGATTCACCGGAGAACCCTTTAATTTCTCTACGATAAGCATAAGCGCTCTTCCTCCGTCAAGAGCCGGGAACGGAATTATGTTCAATATTGCCAGATTGACCGATATCAGCGCCACGAACTGCAGGAGAAATCTGAATCCGACCGATGCCGCCTGACCAATAACGCTGGCTATGCCGATAGGTCCCGACACTTCGGCTATCAACCGACCCCTCAATAATAATGTCTCAAAAAGCTCATAGTATCCGACGGCAGTTTGTCCGGTCAGGAATACGACATCTTTCAGACCCCGCCATATTGACTCGTACCATGGATAAGACAAAACCCCGGTCCTTAACGGCACGATGCCGAGCAATCCGTTGTTTTCGTCTTTTTCAGGCAGAGTTATCATTTTTATTTCTGTTTTTGAATCTCTATTGATAACCAACCGTATTTCTTTTCCGGTGTTTGCGGATAAGTATTCCCTCACTTCCCGTGCCGTTGAAACACTAATGATACTTCCATTCATATTGCCAAAGCCGATTATTTCGTCAAAAATTTTTAAACCTGCTTCCTGCGCCGGGCTGTTATCAACGACCTGAAGTATCTGTATTTTTTTATCTCTCGCGGCGGCAGATATGTCGTCCATCTCATCGCCGATGCCGACTCTAATGCCGACATAGTTGAGAATCATCAACAAAAAAGCGGCGAGAAGAAAATTCATCACTACTCCAGCCACAATCACTTTCAGCCGTACTCCGATGGGTTTGGACGAGAAACTTCCGGATTCATTCAGATGTTCGCCCTCTTCGCCGTATATCTTCACAAAACCGCCGAACGGTATCAAGTTTATTGAATATAAAGTTTCCCCCTTTTTAATTCCCCACAGCCGCGGCGGAAAGCCAAAACCAAACTCTTCAACTTTCATACCCGCCCTTTTGGCGACAATAAAATGCCCAAATTCGTGGACAAACACCAGAACGCTTAAAACAATTATAAAAATTATGATAGTCATTAAATACAATCTATCAAAAATATGGCGATACTTCTATAGCATTAACTCTATTTCTTTTTTCTTTACAAGGTCGTCTACCTTTTTGTTAAATTCGTCTATAATTTTCTGTATCTCGTCTTTTGTGTTTTTTAGGTCATTCTCTCGCGCGGTTTTTTCTTTGACCGCCGCTTGCACTTTCTTTAGTATGTCTTCTCTAATCTGTCTTGATCTTATTTTCGCTTCTTCGGCTTTTTGGTGCAGAAGACGGGTGAATTCCTTGCGTCTTTCTTCTGTAAGAGCCGGTATCGTAAGACGCACCCCGCTGGAATCGGATATCGGATTAAGTCCCAGTTGGCTTTTCTTTATGGCGTTCTCTATGAAAGGGATAGCGCCCTTATCCCACGGCTGAATAAAAATAACTCTCGGTTCCGGAGTGCTGATGGCGGCAAGTTCTTTAATACGCAATCTGGAATCCATATAATCCACTACCAAATCCTCAACCATAGACGAATGAGCCCTGCCTGTCCTGATGCCGGCAATCTCATTCCTGGCCCATTCCACCACCGCGTCAAAATCCTTTTTCTTTTGGCTTATCAATTCCTTATACATGAATCAAATATTAACAAAAAAATTCTCCAGCGCAATACGGTGATTATACTGCGGTTGGGAGACAATATACGAAAGACGGAGCAGGTTTCTCAATACCGAAGCAGTCGCCGGTTTTTCCGCAAGCTGAAATCTAAGCGAGCGAAGCCACAAATTCACCAATGCCGCATAGTCATCTTTCTCGTGGAGTTTCTTGGCGTATTTAATGCGTTCGGATATATTTTGTCTTGCTACTTTGCGAAGCCCGGCCAATGCTTCGCGCATCTCATCTGTTTGAACTTCCAGTACAGGAGAAAAAATAACCATCTCGCACCTTGAAAGTATGGTTTTGGGCAATAACTTAGGTTTGGAACTTATAAGAATAAGCACTGATTGCTTCGGCGGTTCTTCCAGTATCTTCAGCATCGCATTGGCTGCTTCAATTGTCAGCGTTTCGGCATTATCCATCACCGCGAGCTTATACTCGCTTGAATAAGGTTTGAATGACATAAACGACTTTAATTCCCTTATATCCTTTATGTAGATTTTATATTCATCTTCTTCTGTTCTGGGACGGATGAACTTGAGATCAGGATTGTTCTCAAAACCTTTTCCGGTAAGCAGAACGCAAATCTCTCCGGCAAACGCTTTCCTATCCGCCGAGTCCTGCCCGACAAGCAAATACGCATGACCAAGAGAGCCATTGCGCAAAATGTTCTCAAAATATTTTTTCTGTTTCTCGTAATTCATAAAACGCTCCTTAAGGTCCGAGTAAAACGGCCGCTATCTTTTCCGCCGCGTCCGGCGCCGCAAAACTTTTCAGTTTTTCACTGACTGACGGATAAATATCCGGCTTAAGCAAATATTCTATCCTGTTTAGAAATATGTGAGGAGTTAAATTATCCTCTTCTATCATCACTGCCCCGTATTTAACTAATTCTGTCGCGTTGGTAATTTGTTCTCCTCGGCTGGACTTTATGGAAAGCGGTATAAAGATAGCCGGTTTTCCCAACAGCGCTATTTCAAAGATGGAACCGGCGCCGGCCCGGGAAACAATGACATCGGCCAAAGCATAGGCCGCTATGAGCCTCTCAAGGCCAAGAAAAGGCTCAAGACGATAATTTTGCGTAACGGTATCGCCATAACTCCCTTCACCTTCTTTAACAATTTTATCAACCGACTTTTTGACTGTTTCATACTGACTGCTTCCGCATTGATGTATTATCTGCAAATCCTTGCCTACCATCATTACCAACGATTCAAGGACAATATCGTTTATTTTCTGAGCTCCCTGGCTTCCGCCGTATACAAAGACAGTTTTTTTATTGAAGTTTAAACTGAATAACTTGGCCGCTTCGTTTCTATCGCCGGTTAAAAGTTCTTTCCTGACCGGATTGCCGGTCAAAACTGTCTTTGAGGCGTCAAGGCGAGCGGCGCTTATCTGAAATGAAATAAATATCTTGTCAGCCATCCGGCCAAGCATACGATTGGCGAGACCGGGAACCGAGTCGGATTCGTGGATATACAGCGGTATCCAGTACAGCTTCGCCACTAATGCCGGCAGTACCGACACATAGCCGCCTTTGGCGAATACTACATCCGGCATAAACCAATATATATGCCACAGCGACTGTATAAGTCCGACAGGAAATTTAAAAACATCCACGAAATTCATCGGACTGAAATATCTCCTCAATTTCCCTGATAAAACCGAACGGAACTTGACACCGCTTTCCATTACCGCCGGACGCATAAACTTATTATCACCCAAGATCATCAGTTCCACACCATCAGCCTTTTCTTTGAGAGTATTGGCAACGGCTATGACGGGATAAACATGACCGCCGCTTCCTCCGCCAACTAATAAAATTCTTTTCATTCAAGTTTTACTTTTTCACTTAGCAATAATTGTATCTTTTTCTCAGTCCCCAGTACATAGCCGCCGGGCCCGCCGTTTGATCTGACTACCCTATGACAAGGCACTTCTCCCATATAAGGGTTTTTGTTGAGCGCGTTTCCTACAGCTCGGTAGGCCTTCGGATAACCGATCGCAACAGCGACTTCTTTATAGGTCGCTATCTTGCCTTTAGGGATAGCGCCGACAAAAGCATAAACCTTCATTTGAAATAAAGTCATAGTTTATCTGTTTAGCATTTAATTTTTATCAAAATATCCCTGTTCTTTTAAAACATCCAGTATTTCCTCTTCAACGGGCTCACGATTCTGATGGCGTTCCTCATCATCGGAATGATGTATCTCAAAATACATAATGGCTTCAAGGTATGAATCAAATTTTACCTTATTCTCTCCGCAGTGCTGTTTGAGCATTTCGTAAGCCCGCCGGTCAATTATGGCCGTATGAGGACCGCCGTATGTCGCCACAGAACTTTTAACTTCTTGGCCATTTCTGTCAACCATCCTATTCTCCAGATTCTGAACATACAATTTGTCACCGCCCAACTCAAACACAAGTTCGGGGGTCTCAAATTTCCTATAGTGATGTTTTTCCATTTTTTCCATTATTACGGAATTATATAATTTTTTCGAGATTTTATTAAATAGGAGAGAAAAATATCGGGAATTACATTTCGCTGATATAATTCCGTCAATAGTGTCAATTTTATAATTGACTGTGGATAATAAGAAGTGATAAAATTTGTTCATATGCACAATATACAAAAACAGATTTTAAAAATTTCCGGTCGGAATGAGCTGGGCAAAATGAGTTTACGTCAGATAGGCAAACTCATCGGCATAGAAAACCGGCCGCAAAAAGTGAAGCATCATCTTCTTCAGCTTGAGAAAAACGGTTTGATCAAAATAAACCGCCTTGAAAAAGAAATAGCCAGAACAAAACCCGGTACAGTGGCCAACAGTAAATTAATCTCAGTCCCAATTCTCGGTTCGGCCAACTGCGGACCGGCCACAATTTACGCGGAACAAAATATTGAGGGCTATCTTAAAATTTCAGGCAAGTTATTATCCAGGAAAAAGAATATTTTCGCCATTAAAGCCTCCGGATATTCAATGAACAAGGCCAATATTAACGGGGAACGGATAGAAGACGGCGATTATGTCATCGTGGATCCAAAATATCAAAATTTTAAAAACGGCGATTATGTTCTGTCTGCCATAGACGGAGTGGCCAATATCAAAAGATACTTTAATGATAAAGAAAACAAGCGAATAATTCTTCTTTCGGAATCAAGCGCCAGCTTCTCCCCCATCTTCATTCATTATGATGATTTAGACGGCTATCTGATAAACGGTAAAGTAATACAGGTTATAAAAAAGCCAAAAACAACATGGTCAAAATTTAAAAAGTTTATCTATGAATAAACTTTTTAAAAATACTTCTCTGCTTATAATATTTCAACTATCTTTTGCCTTGAGGTATAGCCGGAGATAATGCGGATGCTGGATTGGGGGATGTTTAAGTGTTTTGCAAGAACATGGATGATGGCTTTGTTGGCAAGACCTTTAACCGGGGGCTCTTTCACGGAAACGACAAATTCCGTATCTGAAAATTTCTCAACCTTTTCTTCTTTTGAGTTAGGTTTTGCCTTAACTGATATTCTCATTTTTTTACTTTCTCAATCCGGACCATGCTAACCAGCCGGCGAAAAAAACGGCAAACCAACTAAGCCAGAACGGCATAGTCCAACCGCCGATAAACGCTTCCCACCCGTAAAAAAGCCGCAAAGCATGAATTACGGTTATCACCGCAAACACCGACCCTGTTGTCTTTCTATATGCGTTGTTGTTCATGACGTTAATTATACAAAAAATTTAAGATATTTGCCAAATTAACTTCCTATTTCAATAATTTCAACATATCCTGTCGGGAACGGGTATTAATTATATTTTTTTTCTCCGCCCATCCCCTGCGGGCCTGGGCAATGCCATATTCAAGATATGGGAAATGTTGGATGGAATGAGCATCTGAATCAATTGACAGTTTCACGCCCATATCAACCGCCTTTCTTATGTATTCGTCCTTCAGGTCGGCGCGGTCGGGGAAAGCGTCAATTTCCATTACGGTACCGGTGCGCTTCGCAACCTTGAATAAAGCGTCCATATCCACTTTGTAGGCATCGCGTCTTTTGATAATCCTTCCTGTCGGATGAAAAATTATGTCAACATTGGGATTTTCCATTGCCTTGATAATGCGTTCGGTTTGGTCTTTTTCGGACAAGTTAAAATGCGAATGAACCGCCGCGCCGACGACATCCAGTTTTGAAAGCGTCTCATCGTCAATATCAAGCGAACCGTCTTTCATTATGTTCACCTCCGCACCCTTTAAAACCTTGAATTTTGAACTTTCTAAATCGCGATTGACTTTGTCTATCTCCGCCATTTCTTTGAGAAGTCCCTTCTCGTCATTCCCGCCGGTCATCGCGAGAGATTTGGTATGATCTGTAATGCAGATATATTCCAATCCCATTTTCCCGGCCGCTTTAGCCATTTCCAATATAGAATGGTCGCCGTCCGTCCAGTCGGTCTGAATTTGAAGATCGCCCCTTAATTCATCGTAGCCGATAAGTTTAGGCAGTTTGTTTGAAGCCGCGGCTTCAAACTCGCCGTTATTTGTTCTTATTTCCGGCGGTATATACTCAAAACCGAGTTTTTCGTAAATCTCTTCTTCAGTTTTTCCGGCAATTAGTTTATCGGTTTTATACAGGCCATATTCATTAAGCTTATAGCCCTTCTTAATGGCAATCTCTCTTAATTGAATGTTGTGATATTTATCACCGGTAAAATACTGAAGAGCGGCGCCAAACGACTCCGGCGAAAGCACGCGCAAATCGGCATCCATACCGAGATTTAGGCGAACCGATGATTTGGTATTACCCTTGGAATACACCGATTCAACCTCCGGCATAGAAACAAAAAAGTCAATCACTTCGGACGGCTTTTTGGAAATGACGAGAATATCCAAATCGCCGATTGTCTCCTGCATCCGTCGTATTGAACCGGCGAACTCCGCTTTTTCAACACCGTCAACTTTCTTAACTTTCTCCACTATAGCCCTGACCTGCGGCATCACGAAACCAAGAACGAACCGACCGTGTTCCTTTTTGAGAAACCCTATTGACCGCAGAATATTATCTTCTGTTTTTTTGCCAAATCCTTCGATTTTTTCCAGTTTTCTTTCTTTAGCGGCAGACTCAAGCTGGGCGCGTGTTTTAATGCCAAGTTCTTTGTAAAGCCGAAGTATCATTTTTGGACCTATGCCTTCAACGGCGGATAATTCGTCTATTTTGACGGGTATTTGTTTTTTAAGTTTGTCATAATCCTTAATGTGGCGGGTCTTAATATATTCCTCAATGCGTTCAGCAATGCCTTTGCCTACGCCGGGAATATCTTCAAGCGCTTTAACGCCGCCGTCTTTGTATATTCCCAGCGCATCTTGTTCAAGCATTTCTATGGAATGCGCGGCCTTTTCATACGCCTGCGGCTTGAAATTCTCTCCTTTCATTTCCAGCATAACGGACATTTCGCTGAGAATTTTCGCGAGGTTATGGTTTATCATATTGTAATATATGTATGTTTAAACGGATGATTTATCGGGCCGTGGTATTACTTGCCCCCTACCGACTCTTTCCTTAAGGTCTTTATAAATTTTAATTTGATTTAGTCCGCCAAATATGGCAAATATGCCGCCCATAAGAAATACAAAGTTAAAACCGAATTTTTGGGCTAAAATGCCGCCCACAGCCGCCGCTAAGGCCGCGGCAATGCCAATAGCCACAGAGTCAACGGACCATTCAAAGCTTTCGTTCAATTTATCAAGATGGCGGGAAAAAATCGCGTACCAGGGCGGAACTATAAAAGCAATGCCAGCGCCATAAAGCATTGATATGAAATAAATATGCTTTACTTCGCTAGCTATCAAATACATAAACGGAACCATAGCAATTAAAAAACTGCCAAATATCAAAGAATAAAAATCATCGTACTCGCCGTGATTTTTATCAAGAAACTTGGCAATTGGTATCTCTAAAGATACCTTGGCTATCTGGACAATAGCGGCCGCAAATCCAACCACTTCAAGAGTACCGCCCTGAATTTGTTTAGTTATAAAGATAGCGAAGATTGGAGCAAACACGCTAAAACCGGCATTAACAAAAAAGTCAGACAAGACCAGGGTTTTAATAACATGATTTATTTTCATACGCGTAAGTTTAACAAATAAAAATCATCCCGCCAACGGCGGGATGATTAAATTTTAATTTTACAAAGAAGGCATTCCCCATCCGGAATCATTATCGTCACCTAAAGGAAGCAGATCGGCAGAGAGGGTGTGCAAAATGTCTCTGGTTGCCGAGGCGGGAGCAGGCGCGTCTTTCTGCCATAACTTCGCGGCTAAGCCGACAATATGAGGAGCGGCCATAGAAGTTCCGGAAAGAATTGCATAACCGCCGTCATTCCATGTTGATTCTATGCTTACACCAGGAGCGGCAAATTCTATATCACCGTTGTCAATCACATAAGCCACCGTTTGGGAGTTTATACCTCTTGAGCTCCAGTCGGAAACCGCCTTATTTACATCTAACGCGCCGACACCGACAATCTCTTTATTCGCCGCCGGATAATCTATGCTTCCAACATAGGGGCCGTCATTGCCGGCGGCGGCAACGACCAGAACATTTTTACCGGAGGCATAAACAACGGCATCATAGATAAGCGAACTCGGCGAGTCAGAACCTAAACTTAAGTTAATGATATTAACTCCGTTATCGGCAGCCGTTCTTATGGCTAAAGCCACATCATCAGCCCAGCATGAACCGCTGGCAGAACAAACCTGGTACGCATAGATATTAGCGGCGGGCGCGATTCCAAAAATACCGAGACCGTCACTGCCTCCGTCAGCGGCAATAATACCGGCTACATGAGTCCCGTGACCGTTCTTATCTTCACACTTACCGTCAACAACAGGCACTCTTGGATTAGAAAAATTCTTACAGTCCTTTATTCTGTTCTTAAGATCAGGGTGAGATATCAGTATGCCCGTATCAACCACAGCGACATTCATCCCGTCTCCGCCGGAGGTTTTACTCAAAAGATGATCATCATAAACCATCTCAATACCCCACGGAACCTGGTCCAAAGGAGTAGCTCTCTGAATCTTGACGTTATTTCTGATCGGCCTGGCTTCTTTTTCTAACACAATATCCTCATGATTCCCGTCCGGCAGAACATATAGTTTAGTAACCGGTTCAACCTCAAGACCGAATATCTTGGCAAATCGGACTTGAAAATCCGAGAGATCGGTCGTAAAACCATTGTCAAAGGAGTGTCTTACGCCGAAATATCTTTTCCACGCCCCGGCGGTTGTCTTAACTAAATATCTGTCATATTCAGCCGCATAAGCATGAAACGCCGTTCCAAAAAGGAACATAAATGACAGTAAATACGCTATTTTTTTAGTATTCATTTTATGAACATAATAGTAGCATGCTTATTGCAAATAAACAATCCACAGGTGGAGCAATGAGTTTCAAGGGCCGTTATTTAAACTGTTCCAGAACTTTAAAATCGTTTATCAAATCCTGTTTCATATTGTTGTTGTAAACAGCCACGGCCGGATGGTAAAGGGGTATTATCTTAATTGGACCGTATCTTACACGGGCAGAAAAAACTTTGCCGTGCATTTTGCTTATGACGGTTATCTCATTATCAAGGCCAAACTTTCTCATAATATAGTCCATTGAAAATCTGCCTAAAGTAGCTATGGCCTTTGGCTGAATTATATCTATCTGCATATCCAGAAATGTGGAATATATTTTTATCTCTTCAGGTAAAGGATCCCTGTTCAAAGGAGGACGGTCTTTTACGATATTCGTAACATACACGCTCTTCCTGTCTATCCCCGCCGAAGCCAGCAGTTCATCAAGGATCTTGCCGGAAGCGCCGCAGAACGGCCGGCCGGTCGCCGCTTCGTTCTTTCCGGGGGCTTCACCAATAAACATGATCTTAGCGTAATGATCCCCTTCACCTATAACCGGAAAGGCCTTATTCTTTATCCTTTCTTTGTATAAAGGCGAGTCCTCCAGGGCCATTACATTGTCTTTTATTTTTCTAAGCTGTTCAGTTCTGTTATTTTTAATATCCATAGATAAAAATTTAAAATTATTGGATTTCTTCTCGGCCGTTTTCTAAAAAGCGCTTGTTGAGCGAAGAAGTGCCGATCGCAAAAAGCGCTAAAGAAAGCCAGAACACAAATCTTCCCTGCTGTATTGTTAATAGAAAGTGGTCAAAAAGACCCATGAACAGAATTGACAATGTAATTAAAATAAATGAATGGTATTTTATTTCCCGCAATTTGAACTTTTTAATAAATTCATACAGCAATCCCCCCAGAAATAGCATAAACAAACCGAAACCGACAATGCCTATCTCTGTGTATATTAACAGATAAATGTTATGCACAGGCTGATAAATGTAAACAGGCAAATTGGGATTTTGCTCCATAAGCCAGCCGGTAAAGTCGCCCGGCCCTATTCCAAACAAATTAATACCGCCTTTCAACGATTCTTCATTATAAAAAACCCTCAACTGAACCGCCTCCTCTTTTGACGAGAGAGTCAGCCGGCTCGCAATCTCCGGCTGGTAAAAAACGACAAAAAACATGCAAGTAATTGCGGTGAGCCAAACCGTTTTAATGATCTTTGCTCTCAAAAACTCATTATCCAAAAATTTGCGCTTGAAAGGCCCGTTAAAATAGATAATTGCCATTATCAACGAAACTCCGACTGCCCACAAAAAAATTATCGTTCTTGAAAAAGTAAAGAAAAAACCTGCCAGTATAACCGGATAAGCCCAATAGATAACAGAGCTTTTTGCGGAGTAAATAACCAGAAAATAGAAAGCAAAAATGGAAAGAAACAAATACGCCGCCAGAACATTAGGATGCGGAGTTATGCCGTATGCCCTGATGACCTTCTCTCCGGAATCCACAAAGAAAGAAGCAATCCCGGTCATATCAGGCCCGAATGTACTCTAGCCAAACAAGATCAATCCCAAACTGCCCTGTTTCAAGAACTGCCCGATAGCGATGATTGCCTGAAACAAACCGCCCAAGAGCAGAACATGAACCGCTTTCACAAAATCAAACTTTAAAATCGCGTATGTTTTTATATAAAAATATAAAAGCGAAAATTCAGCCAACTTAAGCCAAAGAAAGGCGCCAATGTAAAAGTCCGATGAATTCTTTACGGATATTGCCGCCGCCGCCAGAAAACCCAAAAGAAAATAATCGTACCTGTTGATAAACGACATTGAATGTCGTTTATCAACAGCCCAAAAAACAAACAGGGTCAGTAAAATCAGATCCGTGGCATAAATACTGACACTTTGCCATTCATTGAAATACCAGCCGGAATGATACAAGATTTTCCGCGTCTGAAACGGGATCGCGAAAAAAAGGAAATAGAATAAAAATTGTTCCAGTTGAGAAAACACTATAATTCCAAATAAACTCTAATCAAATCCTCGCCAGTGTGCTGAATATCCATTTTACCGCCGTTGAATGACGATTTGAGCTTCTTGCCTATCTTTACCGCAAGTTGGTTTTCAGAGGTAAAAATATGTATGCCGTCCGTCTTTTCTTCTATCCTCAATATTCTGTCCATTGGATCCCGTTCCATCGCCTGCTTATCAGAATTATTGATTGTATTGAATATATTGGTTTTAAGTTTTTCACTTTCCACCTTAAGTTTAATTATAAGTTCTCCCTCAAATAAGTTATCGCGTGCCATCTTGCAAGCCGGACATAACTCAAATTTAATTTTTTTACCGCTCTTTAAGTGTGATTCCTTTTCTTCCTCAAGCCGATGGTGCCATGCCTTATCAAAGAAAACGCTATTGCACTCCTTACAAACAATAAACTCTTTTCCGGCCTTGCCGAATTCGCTTTCTTCTTTGCGAGAACGCTGATGTCTTCTATTTATCGCCCCCGTCTTCGCAGCTATTTTGTTAGATAAACTTTTTACCATATAGTCAGATATTGTACTCTTTTTATAATTTTAACCAACAACCAGCACATATACAATTCCTGCCGCAAAAAGCGCAGCCATTAAATAAAGCAGAAATTTAGGAATGTTCAGAATATACTCCGGTTCCCTTTCACCTTTTGTTTTGGCCGCAAGATATACAAATATCAATACAAACAATATAAGACCGACTGACAAAGAACCGGCCAAACTTATTATATCTATAAAAGTTCTCAAGCCGACGGCGAATAAAATTATTGGCGGAATAACCGTCAACAGCCAGGACCAGACTTTTTTTAAACCGTAATCCCATCTGAAAACTTCGTCCAGAGCCGCGCCAAGCATAAGAAATGAAGTACCCACCGCCAAAATACCGAATATAGAGCCGAGAACGACAATTTTATTTCCGAGAGAGTCAAATAATCCGGTTATGGCATCAGGAGAAGTAACATCGCCGGAAACGCCTACGACAGTAAAAGCAAAAAGCAAATATAAAACACCGACCGTCAATACAGCCCATAGAATTGATTTTTTTAGTTTCTTCTCCGCTCCCGACAATATTTCTTTTTGAATGGGAATTGACGACATACCGGCAAAAGCAAAAAGCAGAATACCATAAGGCAGGAACCAGAATTCCAGATTGACGGTTTTGAGATTGTTAACATCAATTTTGGGAATTCCAAATCCTACAACCAACAGAACAACAAAAATGAATAGAACGGTAAGAACAAACTCCACCGCTAAAATACGCTTAAAACCGGAAAAAAGAATGGGAGAAAGAATTATCGCAAATAAATAACTGTAAACGGTGTTAGATAAATAAAAGAATGGTGAAAGCACATTAGTCAGAAAATCGCCCGAAATTATTATATAAGCAAGCATCGCCGAATAAATACTTAAAACAACGGCGAACAACATCACTTTTTTCCAAACCGGACCAAGATATAAACCAGTATAACCGACAATCTGATTTTTATCTTTGGTTCTCAAAACGACTTCCCCGAACATGGCATCAACAACAAACGTCAGAAAACCAGTCAGTAAAAGAAACAAAAAACCGATCCCGAAACCGGACTTCGCGAAAGAGAAGGGAATGCCAAACACACCTACGCCGACCATGCTCCCCACCATAGCGGCGACGGCTAAGAAAAATTTATTATCCTCTCCGATAAAATTAGCCATATAAAAAATATTAGACCATTTAACGTTTAAAAACAACATTCATAATTAAAAAGACCCCGAGGCGGGGTTTTGGATCAGGCGGCGAGTGGATCTTCCATAGTCCAACGCCGCCTTTTTGAAACCGGCGCCGGCCTAATCTTAGTATGGCAAATTTTCATATGCAAATGAAAAACATCTTTATAGATCCTAGCACCGCATATTGGACATTTTCTGCAATGAAAAAAAATACTAACAACTTTCATTATCTTTGAATCTGTTGAGCTATGACGCCTGCATATATGAAGACACATGCGACTTTCTCCTTTTTAAATTGTAAAAATACAAAAACTAATTATATTTTACTTAAAAGAATACATCAATACATCATCCATTGTTCTGACAAACTCAAATTTCATATCTTTCTTGACACTCCTTGGTATATCTTCAATATCTTTTTTGTTTTCCAGCGGTAACAGAACCTTCTTCAGACCAGCCCTGTGAGCGGCAAGGATTTTCTCTTTAACGCCGCCTATCTCAAGCACCTTACCCCTTAAAGTTACCTCTCCGGTCATACAAACTTCTTTCCTGACATGCTTTTGCAGAAACATGGAGGTCAAAGCCGTAGTAATGGCAATACCGGCGGAAGGACCGTCTTTCTTAATGGCGGCAGAGGGCACATGAATATGAATGTCGGTCTTAACAAGATCCTCTTTGATGTTATGTTTTGCGGCGTAAGACCGCGCAAAACTCAAAGCAGTTTGCGCCGATTCTTTCATCACCGAACCTAATTGGCCGGTCAGAAGCAAACGGCCCTTGCCTGGAACTTGAGCTACCTCAATAGAGAATACCTCTCCTCCGACCGGAGTCCAGCCAAGGCCGGTAACTACACCCACTTCATCCTTCTTCTCGGCAACTTGGTGAGTGTATTTTACGGGACCAAGATATTTATGAATATCATCCTTACCCACGACAATCTGTTTTTTAGAAGACGATTCAACTATATATCTGGTCACCTTCCTAATTATAGCCGCAAGCTGTCTTTCAAGGTCTCTGACACCGGCTTCTCTGGTATGTTTTCCGATCACATCTGAAAGAGCCGCATCTGTTATCGTAAGCGCAGGTTTTTTAAGACCATGTTCCTTGTATAATTTCGACAAGAGAAATTTCCTGGCGATGTGTAATTTTTCTTCTTCAGAATAACCGGGGAATTCTATTATTTCCAGCCGGTCTCTCAAAGCAGGGGGGACTGTATCAAGAACATTGGCAGTAGCAATAAAGAAAACATCCGATAAATCAAACGGCACTTCAACATAGTGATCGGAGAATGTATGATTCTGCTGCGGATCAAGCGCTTCAAGGAGCGCCGCCGACGGGTCTCCTCTGAAATCCATGCCTATCTTATCTATTTCATCCAACATAAAGACGGGGTTTTTCACCCCGGCGGTATTAATACCCTGGATTATCCTGCCAGGCATAGCGCCGACATAAGTCCTTCGATGACCGCGAATTTCTGCTTCGTCTTTCAACCCGCCCAATGACATACGGATAAATTTTCTACCCAAAGCTCTGGCAATAGACTGGCCGACTGATGTCTTTCCTGTTCCAGGAGGACCGACAAGGCACAATATCGGCCCCTTGATCTTACCAACCTGCTTTTGCACGGCGAGATATTCAATTATTCTCTCTTTAACCTTGTCCAAACCATAGTGATCCTTATTAAGTATCTTTTCGGCTTCTTTGAGGTCTATTTTTTCTTTTGTTCTTTTGGACCATGGCAGATCAACCATCAGATCAAGGTAAGTGCGCAGATACGATACTTCTGGATTGAACGGCGGCATTTTCCCGAGACGGTTCAGTTCTTTGACGGCTTTTTCTTCAACTTCTTTTGGCATTCCCGCGACAGCTATCTTTTGTCTTATCGTATCCATCTCTCCCTTTTCATCATCAACACCCAACTCTTTCTCTATGCTTTTGAGTTGTTCCCGCAAAAACAGTTCTTTCTGCATCTTGCCTATCTGTTTTTTAGTTTCTTTGGCAACACTTTTCTCGGCCTCAAGTATCTCCGCCTCTTTAACAAGGTAGACATTCAGATGCCGCAGAGCGTCTATCGCGCTTTCCATTTCAAGAATGTTCTGCTGATCATTTATATCCAAATTCAAATTAACAGTCATCAAACTAATTATATGTTCGGTGTCTTTGAGTTGAGACATCATATAGATAATATCCGGAAGTATGGTGGGAAACGCCCGCGCTTCCGAAACAACGCGAAATTGTTCTATGGCTTTTCGCAACAATGCTTTTTCTTCCAGATTATCTCTGACCATCAACGAAAAAGGAGCAGTCTTAACTTTGAAGAACGGCGTCTCGCTTGTAACTTCTGAAATTCTTGCCTTGACCAGACCCTCAACATCAACCTTGGAAGAACCGTCCGGAAGTTTGAAAACAGAGACAACCCGTCCAATGGTGCCTGTTGTAAAAATATCGCGTCTGGCAACATTATCATCTACGCTTTTTTGAGAGGAAAAAAATATAAGGCGATCGTTGGATAGAGCGCTCTCCAAAGCGCCGACTGACTTAGGTCTTTGAACTATGAGCGGAATAACCGTCTTAGGAAATAAGACGGTGTTCTTAAGAGCTATTAGAGGAAGCTCTTCGGGAATTAATATATTATTTACCTTAAAATCTGCCATTATAACTTGCTGACCTTAATCAATTTATGCCTGAATTTTAGCATATCTGAAGGTAAAAATCAAGAATTAAACAATAATCGTCAATAATACCAATCCCCCCTTGGCGGAGCATCCTTAATAAATTCAAACGCCTCTTCGGCGGAATCAACTATTTTATATATCTTAAGGTCTTCTTTATCTATTGTCTTGTACTTTTCATAGAGATGTTCTCTCAAAAGTTTATCTATAGGATCCCAGTAATCCCTGCCCATCAACACAACGGAAATTTTCTCTGATATCTTTTTGGTCTGAATAAGAGTTACCAACTCAAATACCTCATCTAAAGTTCCCATACCGCCGGGGAAAAATACATAAGCCCGGGCGGCGAATGAAAGCATAACCTTTCTGACAAAGAAATAGTGAAAACCCAGGCTCTCCTGAACATAAGGATTTATCCTCTGTTCCATATCAAGTTGAATGTTCAAGCCGATGGATTTCCCATTGCCCTCTGACGCGCCCCTGTTTCCGGCTTCCATAATTCCCGGGCCGCCGCCGGTTACCACGGCAAATCCGGCTTCGGCCATCATTCTTCCAAGTTTTCGGGCTTCTTCATACCATTTGTCTCCTTCCAAGAATCTCGCTGAACCGAAAAAAGACACGGTCTTATTAAAATTTGCTAAAAATTGCCAGCCCTCAACAAACTCCGAAAGTATCCTGAACACTCTCCAATGCAGTGAGCTTCTGAAATCATCGGGTTTTTTATTTTCTTGAGGAAGCTTGGACGCCGGTAAATTTAATTGTACCTTTCTGTCATCCATAAAAAT
>JBBTTJ010000006.1:0-3909 GCA_038064315.1 Patescibacteria group bacterium
GACTCTTATAGTTTCTCACAATAAAACTTTAGCCGCTCAACTTTATAAAGAATTCAAAGAATTTTTTCCTAAGAACGCCGTACACTATTTTGTAAGTTATTACGACTACTATCAGCCGGAAGCATACATTCCCCATACCAATACATACATTGAAAAGGATTCCAAAATAAACGAGGATATAGACCGGATGCGTCACGCGGCCACGCAAGCGTTGATGTCCCGCGATGATGTTATTATAGTCGCTTCAGTGTCCTGCATATATAATCTTGGCTCGCCTGAAGAATATAAGAATCTCGGTCTTGAGATATTTGAAGGCAAAAAGATAAAGCCAGATGAACTTGCGCGTTCGCTTTTGCGCCTGCAATATAAGCAGGATATAGAACTGAAGCGCGGTTGTTTCAGAAAGACAACCAGTGAATTTGAGATAGTTCCGCCTACCGCTCAGGAAGTTATAAAAATACGTTTAAAGGGTGATGCCATTGATAAAATTTCTACGGCAACCCTGAATAATCCGGAAGAAATTGAAATGATGGACCTTGGATACGAAAAAGTAACCGAAAAAATCATATTCCCCGCCAAATACTGGATAGCCTCCGATAATAAGATAGGGCTGGCAATAGAGAACATAAAAAGCGAGCTCCAAAAGCAAGTCAAGGCGCTTAAGAAACAAAAGAAGAGCGGAGAAGCGTCGCGACTGCGGGAGAAGACAATGAATGACATGGAAATGATAAGACAGACCGGATACTGCCACGGTATAGAGAATTATTCACGCCATCTTGATTTTAGAAAAGCCGGAGAGCCGCCTTATGCTCTTATTGATTTCTTTGCCTCAAAGGGAGAATTCCTGACTATCATAGACGAGTCCCACATCTCCATCCCTCAATTAAGGAGCATGTATACGGGCGACCACTCAAGGAAAAGCACTCTGGTTGAATATGGTTTTCGCTTGCCGTCAGCGATAGACAACAGACCTCTTAAATTCCCGGAGTTCCAAAAAAGAATACAGAAAACCGTCTATGTCTCGGCAACGCCTAATAAATATGAAATGGAAAAATCAGGCAAAGAAAATATCGCCGAACAGTTGATAAGACCTACCGGCTTGCTTGATCCAACCGTGGAGATACAGCCCACGAAAAACCAGATACCTCATCTTATTAACGCGATAAAAAATAGAATATTAAAAAAAGAAAGGGTCATAGTCACCACCTTAACCAAGCGTATGGCTGAAGATCTCTCCGAACACCTTGCCGACAACGGTATCAAAGTCAATTATCTTCACTCGGAGATAAAGACTCTTGAACGGCTTGATATATTAAAGGATTTCCGCATTGGACACTATGATGTCATAGTCGGGGTAAACCTTCTGCGTGAAGGACTCGACCTTCCGGAAGTTTCACTGATAGCGATACTGGACGCCGATAAAGAGGGATTTCTTAGAAACACAACAACGCTGATACAGACAATGGGACGGGCGGCCCGGCATGTGAACGGCCATGTAATAATGTACGCGGACAAAAAAACACGGTCAATAGAAGCGGCTATAAATGAAACAAACCGCCGAAGGGAAAAACAAAAAGCTCACAATCTGGCAAACGATATAATACCTACTACAATTCAAAAAGAAATAGGCGATTTTAACATGCCGATAACCAAATCATCTTTAAAAAAATATTCGCTGAAATACGGTAATGAAATGAGCGGAAACAGAGATGGCATGATATTATTTGGAAACACCAATAAGCAGAGAGTCGTCAAAGAACTGACTAAACTTATGGAAAAAGCAATCAGAAAATTTGAATATGAAAAAGCGCTGGTATATAAGGAACAGATAAGAAAGTTAAAAAATTAAAACTTTTACACTTTAAAAAAAGAAGATATTGCCTAAAAAGCAATAATACGCTATATTGTTTGAATCTTTAGAACACGCCAGCAAGTTGTAAAATGCCAATTACAAAATCCGCAAAAAAAGCCCTACGCAAGTCCCTCCGCATGAAAGCGATGAATTTGAGGCGCAAAGAGGCCTACAAAAACACACTCAAAAAATTCATAAAACTTGCCGCCGAAGGTAAAAACAAAGAAGCAGAGCAAACGCTTCCTAAAGTTTATAAATCCCTGGATAAAGCCGCCAAGACAAATGTCATAGCGAAAAACAAGGCCTCAAGATTGAAATCAAAAGCCCAGCGACTCCTGCAAAAAACCGCTTAACGCGGTTTTTTGGCAAGCAAATTCTAATCAAGTTCTCTTTGCGATGTTAGAAACAATACCTAATCCGGCCATAAGCGCTATCACCGCCGTTCCTCCATGGCTAACGAACGGCAAAGGTATTCCTGTTAAAGGAGCAAGTCCGGACACGGCGGCTATATTGATAAACGCCTGTCCGACTATCCAGGTGCTTATTCCAATGACAAACAGGCGTCCAAATTTATCTGATGTGTTCCTGGCGATAGAAACAAGTATGTAACTTAAAAAAACAAACAAACCTATCAAAACAATTGCGCCTGCAAATCCCAACTCCTCAACCACGACCGCAAAAATTGAATCATTAATGACTTCCGGTAAAAATCCCTTTTTTTGAGTGCTATCACTGTATCCCTTTCCCCAAATTCCGCCGGAACCAATGGCGATAAGAGATTGATTCAGCTGATAAGATATGCCCCTCGGATCGACAGAGGGGTCAAGAAATGTTTTTATCCTGTTAATCCGGTACGGTTCCATAAAAATAAGTCCCGCTATGGATACAGTAAAAATTACGACTATGACAAAAAGATGTTTTATGCTTGAACCGGCGGCAAAATATATTCCGAGAGCGATTACAACAACGACTGCCAGCGTTCCCACATCCGGTTGCATCGCAAGCAAAAGACCTATGAAAGAAATCACGACAAAGAACGGCGCCACATTGTAAGACCAGTTCTTATTTCGCTCATCCCTTGAACTGAACCAGGCGGCCAGATACACGACCATTGATAGTTTAAGAATTTCAGACGGCTGGAAAGAGAGGCCCCACAAACTCACCCAGCGATTGGCGCCTTTAAAGCCGGTACCGATATCAGGCACAAAAACAAGTATCATCGTCAGAAGAGAAACAAATAAAACCAGGGGAGAAATCTTTTTCCAAAATCCGTAATTGATTTTAGAAAATAAAAAGAAAAGAAGCAGACCCGGAAGAATGCCGTATAATATCTGCTTTTTCAGATAATAATAGGAATCCCCGAATTTTTTACCCCCCTCTATGATTCCCGCCGAAGACAAAACAATCAATCCAAAAGCAAGAAGAATTAGCGTGATCAACAGTAATCTTTTTTCCGTAGAGCCGGACATTAAGCTCATATTATTATTTTAGAAGAAAGATATTGGAGGTATTTTTGAATCCACAAGAAATATTATCAAACCGATTATCGCGCCTATGGCATTGATCATCCAAAATCGCATCGTAACTTGCATTTCCGGCCAGCCGATAGCTTCAAAATGATGATGAACGGGAGCAGAAAGGAATATTTTTTTGCCCCGCAGTTTTTTTGAGGTCAACTGTAAAATAACCGAGCCAGATTCCATTATAAAAACTACGGCTATTGGAATTAGCAATAATGGGGTATTGGTAAGCATCGCCACCACGCCAAGCATAGTTCCAAGAGCCATTGAACCGGTATCTCCCATAAAGAACTTAGCCGGATAGATATTAAACCACAGAAAAGCAACCAAAGCACCCATCGTCGCCGAAAGAAAAATGGCCAAGTCTATTTTCCCCTGATCAAAAGCAATTGCGGCATACGCGCCGAACATAGTCAAGAATACTCCGGCCGCCAGTCCATCAAGACCGTCTGTCTCATTTGCTGAAAAAGAGCTAGCCACTATTACAAAAATAAAAAATGGAATGTAGAACCAACCGATGACCCAATCACCAAGAAA
>JBBTTJ010000007.1:0-6705 GCA_038064315.1 Patescibacteria group bacterium
AACCTAAGAATATTAATTATATGGATGTTTCTCCGAAACAGCAATTTTCGGTTTCTACTTCGCTTATACCTTTTCTTGAACATGATGACGCAAACAGGGCTCTAATGGGTTCCAATATGCAGAGACAGGCCGTCCCGTTAATAAAACCGGATTCGCCTTTCGTCGGCACCGGTCTTGAAGAGAAAGTAGCCGTTGATTCCGGAGTTATGGTAATCGCGCCCGAGAGCGGGACAATAAAAGAAGCGGATGCTTCCCGGATCATTCTTGAAACGGAAAAAGGCAGGAAGCATGAGTTTAAACTTCTTAAATTTGCCAAATCCAATAAATTCACGTCAATAAATCAAAGGCCGATAGTAGTCAAAGGCGATAAGGTCAAAAAGGGTCAGGTGCTTGCCGACGGTCCATCAACGGAAAACGGAGAACTGGCTCTTGGCGCGAACCTTGTCGTAGGATATATGTCTTTTGAGGGAGCGAACTTTGAGGATGCCATCGTTATATCGGAACGCCTTATAAAAGAAGATGTATTTTCAAGCATTCATATTGAGGATTATGTGTGCGATGTGCGGGAAACCAAACTTGGACCGGAAATAACCACTTATGATATTCCTAATGTTGCTATGGAACGATTGAACGACCTTGACCCTGAAGGAGTAGTCAGAATAGGCGCGGAGGTCAGATCGCAGGATATTTTGGTGGGCAAAATATCTCCGAAAGGAGAAAGCGACCTCACCGCCGAAGAGCGTTTGTTGAGGGCGATATTCGGTGAAAAATCCAGAGATGTGAAAGATACTTCGCTCCGTCTTGATTATGGAAAGCAAGGCCGGGTTGTGGGCGTAAAAATATTCTCAAGAGATGAAGGAGACAAGCTTGATATAGGCGTTATAAAGAAGATACAGGTTTCTGTGGCGCAATTAAGAAAAGTTCAGATAGGGGACAAGCTGGCAGGACGCCACGGCAATAAGGGAGTCATATCAGTAATACTTCCCGAGGAAAATATGCCTTTTATGGAAGATGGAACTCCGGTTGACATAGTTCTTTCTCCTTTGGGTATAATTTCCCGTATGAATATCGGCCAGGTGCTTGAAGCGCATTTGGGCATGGCGGCCAGAAAGTTAGGATATAAAGCCGCGACTCCTTCCATGGCTGGTCCGACTGAAGACATGATTACAGAAGAATTAAAAAAAGCCGGATTTCCAATTGATGGAAAATTCCAGCTTTACGACGGCAAAACCGGTCGGCCTTTTGAACAAAAGTCTACTGTGGGTATTACTTATTTCATGAAATTAAGCCACATGGTTGAAGATAAACTGCATATGAGGTCCATCGGTCCTTATTCTCTTATTACCCAGCAGCCGCTGGGAGGTAAGGCGCAGTTTGGAGGACAGAGATTTGGAGAAATGGAAGTCTGGGCGCTTGAAGGATATGGCGCCGCTTACACTTTGCAGGAAATGCTTACGATAAAATCAGATGATGTGCTTGGACGCGCGAAAACCTACGAATCAATAGTGAATGGAGAGGAAATAAAGGCGCCGCACCTGCCGGAGTCATTTAAAGTTTTATTATCGGAAATTAAAGGATTGGGATTGAATGTTGAGTTAATAGAGAAATAAACCTATGAATTTATCATCAATAAAAATAAAGATCGCGTCCCCGGAAGATATTTTGTCATGGTCGTACGGGGAAGTTACTAAACCTGAAACTATAAACTACCGAACCCAGAAACCGGAAAGAGAGGGTCTTTTTTCAGAGGCAATTTTTGGGCCGGTCAAGGATTGGGAGTGCTACTGCGGAAAATATAAGAGAATAAGGTTTAAGGGCATCATCTGCGACAGATGCGGTGTTGAAGTTACCAGGTCTATAGTCAGAAGAGAAAGAATGGGCCACATAAAGCTTGCCGTTCCCGTGGCTCACATCTGGTTTTTGAGGGGCGTTCCCTCCAAAATAGCCACTATTCTGGGTGTCGGTCTCCAGGGGCTTGAAAAGGTCATTTATTTTGCGAGCTATATCATAATGAAAGTGAATGAGGATTTGAAAGCGGAGGCGATGAAGAGAATTGAGAGTGAGTTCAAGTCAAAGATAAAAAACGCCAAGAATGACACCGAAGAGGAGTCCCTGAAAGAACTTAAAGACAGGGAGAGGAACAACTTAAAAAATCTTCTAAAATATCAGATTGTCTCCGAACTTGATTTTAGAGACTTGTCTCTAAAATATGGGGAAGTATTTGAAGCAGGTATAGGCGCGGAAGCGATCAAACGCCTGCTGGAAGAAATAAATTTTGAAGATCTGATACCCGAGATTGAGAGCGAAATGAAAAGCGAATCAAATCCGCTTGAGCAAAAAAAGCTCTCAAGACGGTTGAGATTCATAAAAGGAATGGAAAAAAGCGACATAAGACCGGAGTGGATGATATTGACCACGCTTCCGGTTATTCCGCCCGCTTTAAGACCAATGGTTCCGCTTGACGGCGGCCGTTACGCGACATCAGACCTTAATGACCTATACAGAAGGGTGATAAACAGGAACAACCGTCTGAAGCATTTGTTGGAGCTTAGGGCCCCGGAAGTTATAACAAAGAACGAGAAAAGAATGCTCCAGGAGTCGGTTGACGCCATTATAGATAATTCCATGAGAAGGGGAGGTGGAGTTACGACTGCGGCATCTACCGGACAGAAAAGAGCGTTGAGATCTCTTGCCGACATGCTTAAGGGCAAGCAGGGCAGATTCAGACAGAACTTGCTCGGAAAGCGTGTTGATTACTCTGGTCGCTCGGTAATTGTCATAGGGCCGGAACTGGGTATTGCCGAATGCGGACTTCCCAAGAGAATGGCTCTGGAGTTATTCAAGCCGTTTGTTATCGGTATTTTAATAAGAAAAGAACTGGCTAACAATATTAAATCAGCCAGTCGTTTGATAGAACAAGAAACTCCGGATGTATGGGCGGCTTTGGAAGAGGCGATGACTGACAAGCTGGTATTGCTTAATCGCGCTCCGACACTGCATCGTCTTTCTATCCAGGCGTTCAAGCCGATGCTTATAGAGGGTAAAGCGATCAAGATTCCCGCTATGCCCGTTCATGCCTTCAACGCCGACTTCGACGGTGACCAAATGGCCGTTCATTTGCCGTTGACCGTTGAGGCCCAGCGTGAAGCAAGGGAACTTATGCTTTCCAGCCATGGCATACTTAAACCGGCAACAGGCGAGCCGGTTGCTTCTCCTAGCCACGATATAGCATTCGGCATCTACTATTTAACCGGAGTTTTAGAAGGCGCAAAAGGTGAAGGAAAAGTGTTTTCTTCGCGTTATGAAGCTCTTTTAGCTTACGAAAATGAACTCGTTGATTTAAGAGCGGTAGTAAAAATTCCCAATCCCGACGAAGATGATAATTCTAAAATGTTAGAAACAACTCCCGGAAGAATAATCTTCAACAAAATTTTGCCCAAGAATTTCAAATATATAAATAAGGTTTTGACTAAGCCCGATTTGAAACTGATCGGTTCGGATATCTGGGACGAGTACGGCGAGGAAGTGTCAGTAGAATTTTTAGACAAAATTAAGGATCTTGGGTTTAGTTATGCAACAATATCCGGCGTTTCATGGAGCATGGGTGATTTAAAAATACCGATTGGTAAAAAAGAGATAATTGAAAACGCGGATAAAACCATTGAAGAAAACAGGCGGCTTTATGATGAAGGTCTTTTGACCGACCACGAGAGAAAGTCAAAAGCAATTGAGGTATGGAATAACGCTAAAGCAAAATTATCTTCTTTGGTCAAAAAGGAGCTTAGCGGCCAGGATTCAGTTTTTCTTATAGTTGATTCAAGGTCCAGAGGCAGTTGGGGGCCTATAGATCAGATGATGGGTATGAGAGGCATTGTCGTCAACCCGTTAGGAGAGCTTGTGGAATTGCCCATAAGAAACTCGTTAAAAGAGGGTATGACATCGCTGGAGTATTTCATATCAACTCACGGCGCGAGAAAAGGTTTAGTTGACACTGCTCTCAAAACGGCCGAAGCAGGATATCTGACCCGTAAGCTGGTTGATGTCGCGCAAAGCGTGGTTGTCCTTGAGGACGACTGCAAAGACAAAGAGGGCTATATGATTTATGCCGAGGACGGCAAGATAAGCGGCGAAAGCTTGGGCAAGCGTCTTAAGGGTAGAGTGGTTATGGAGGACTTAACCGATAATAACGGCGAGATTATCGTTAAAAAGGGAAAAATAGTTGACAAAGAAGCTTCAATTAAGATAGACGAGTCCGTAGTAATAGATAAAGCGAGGATAAGGTCGCTTGTTAAATGTAAAGCGCTGGATGGAGTTTGTCGCATGTGTTACGGCTATGACCTTTCAAAAGGAGAACTTGTGAAGTTAGGAGAAGCCGTCGGTATTATTACCGCGCAAGCCATAGGCGAGCCGGGAACCCAGCTTACAATGAGAACCTTTCATACCGGAGGTATTGCCGGCGGGGCCGACATCACTATGGGTCTTCCGAGAGTAATGGAGATATTCGAAGCAAGATCGCCTCAATTCAAAGCGCTCGTAGCCGATGTTGACGGTAAGGTTCTTTCCGTGGAAGAAAAAGGCAAACAAAAAATTATAACCGTGGAAATAAAAGACACTGATGAGAAAAAAGAATATGCCATGGCTCCAAATCTGGCCGTATCCGTATCTAAGGGCGACTTTGTTTCAGTCGGTCAGCAGTTAAGCGAAGGGCATATGGACATTAAAGAATTATTCGCCACGACCAACGATATTGACCTTGTTGCCCGATACATAATAAGAGAAGTTCAGGCGATATATTTTCCGACTGGCGACAGCATAAACGACAAATATGTGGAATTAATAGTCAGACAGATGTTTTCAAGAGTTAAAGTGCTTAATCCCGGCGACACCGATCTCTTGTCCGGCGATATAATCGAAAGAAGGCGCCTCCGGCTGGAGAACGAGAAAGCGAATCGGGACAAGAAGAGTGAAGCAACGACAGAACAGCTTTTGTTGGGTATGACCAAAGTTTCTCTGACAACGGACAGCTTCCTTTCAGCCGCATCATTCCAGGAAACGGCAAGGGTGCTTATAGACAGCGCTACCGTAGGCAAAGAGGACCTGCTCAAGGGTCTTAAAGAAAATGTTATCATCGGTCGTTTGATACCGGCAGGAACCGGGTTGGGAGCGGAATTGGAGTAAAACTCTCCCGCAAAAACGGCGGAGCCTCGAATGTAATAAGAGGCTAACCGCCGTTTTTGCCTTTCAGGTTTAGGCCAATCTCTGCGTTAAGAGCTCCAGTCCTCCTTCACCATACTATCAGTATGGCTCAGTCCGGGCTTCGCTCTTGCCTTGATCTTGGCTAAACGGGAGGAGTTTTTAAAACTTCAATACGCCACATTTTCTTGATTTATTATTACATTATTCTATAATTAGTAACCATGGCGCGACAGAAAAAGTTAGAAAAAAAGGAAAAAGTTCGCGGGGAAAGAGCGGCATCTGTAGATTCTAAATTTGATATATCCCAGGAAACCAAGAATAGCATCTGGGGTATTTTGAGTTTCAGTTTGGCGGTTCTGGCCATATTAAGCTTTACCGGCAAAGCGGGTACTGCCGGCAATCTGTTTGCCGTCTTTTCAAAATCATTATTCGGTTGGGGCTTCTTTATTATTCCGGTTGCTTTTACGATACTCGGCGTTTCTTTCATTAAATCAATATCCAGGCAGATATATTATAGCGCCGTTTTCGGGACTGTTCTGTTTGTTTTTTCTTTTCTTGCCCTGTTTTATATTTTCGGCGGCGGTAATTTTGACATACGATTGACCCAGGGCGGCTATCTCGGCATTGTGCTGGGTTTTCCCTTGCTTTATTCATTGGGGTTTTGGGCCTCTCTGCTTATACTTCTCGTTCTTATAGTTATAGCATTGCTGGTTGCTTTGAATGTGCCTATAAACGGTTTATGGAAAAAAGAAGAAAATGAAGAGGGAAAATTATCCGATGAGGTGGTTATCAAAAGAGGTAATGAGATAGTTGACGAAAGAAATCTGAAACCGGCCGTCAAACAGATTCCCGCAGTCCAACCGGTTAAACAGTCCCAGGAGGCAGACAACAATTTTATCATGAAGAATTTGAAGAGGGGAAAATGGATAACTCCGCCTCTTGACCTTTTGAATGAAGACCAAGAGCAGGCCGTTACCGGCGATATTAACGCTAGCGCGGGTATTATAAAGAGAACTTTGGCAAATTTCGGCATAGATGTGGAAATGGGCGAGGTTTCGGTCGGGCCGACCGTAACCCAGTTTACTCTGCGGCCCGCAGTCGGGGTCAAATTGTCTCGCATCGGCTCTCTTCATTCTGACTTGTCTCTGGCTTTGGCGGCCCATCCCATAAGGATAGAGGCGCCCATTCCCGGCAAATCCCTCGTGGGTATAGAAGTGCCGAATAAGAAAGTCGCCCTGGTCGGTTTAAAAGGAATGTTTGATGATGATGAATATAAAAAATCAAAATATTTCCTTCCGCTTGCTTTAGGACGCGATGTTTCCGGCAATCCTGTATATGCCGGTCTTGAAAAAATGCCTCATCTTCTTATCGCCGGAGCCACCGGCACCGGGAAGTCGGTGAACATAAATGCTATTCTTCTGTCGTTGCTCTACAAACATTCGCCCGATGTTTTAAAAATGATACTTGTTGATCCTAAACGAGTTGAACTGTCTTTATATAATGACATAC
>JBBTTJ010000008.1:0-3188 GCA_038064315.1 Patescibacteria group bacterium
AAATCATCAAGGCGAGAGGTGTATTGTTATTTTTTGTGGAGCGAAGATGTCCCACATGCATCGGTTTGGCAATGTTCGTGCCGCTGTAATCCACTATTACTGTTTTTCCGTTGCCTGCTCCGGACCTGCCGAATGAATCCAAATTTTTATGAATTTCTCCAAGTTGCGTCTGAAAAAAATCCTTTTTCAGAAAAAAATTGACAAACCCCGGCTTCACAACCTCTATTTTTTCAAAAATATCCGTCAGGCCTTTATCTTTACCCAAGTCATCCGCCAGCTCTTCTCCGACTTTCATCGGATTTTTACCCGCCTTTTTGGCCGATACAAAAGCGGCATTAGTTGAGTAATCCCCCATTTTTTCATCGGGTGGGATAAAAATGTCAAAATTAACGCCGGGATGCCGGACGGATATTATATTTTTCAATTTAGTTTTTATCATCGCCTTAAATATACACTAAAGCTTGAATTTAAAAAACGGCCTTAAACCGTTATTTTATACTTTTTTTGAATCAATTTTTTGGCAATTCTTTTATGTTTATAAAAATCTTTCTTTTCATACACGCCCGCCACAAGATTAAGTCCGATTGCTTTCTCAACAGAAAGAGTCGTTTCTTTCTCAAATAATCCTAGAAGGGTTTTAATCGGCGATCCTCTTTTGGAAAAAATCATGAACTGAACAGCGTCAATCAGCATCAAATTTCTAAGACAAGACAAGTAATCTTTTTGGGACATATATATGTCTCCGGACCATGAATGAACGGCGCGGTGAAATATAAGCTTGGTACCGGCTACGGCAAAACATGTTTTGCCGCACTGGGTTATCGTGAAACATCCTGAACGCACCAAATTAAATGCGACAAATATAACCGGGCTCTTCATCTTTTCAATCGCATTGGCAATTTTTAGAAAAGCCAACACATCTCCTCCTATGCCTGAAATATAGAAAAAAATCGACTCATTAGACAATTTGTTTAACTTGTTAAGAATACTGACTATCCCCGCCGCCAGAGAAGAAGTAAGTAAATTTCCTCCTTCAAACCAAATAAATCTTTCTTTGTAGTCAGCTACCAGGATCATGTCGGGCCTTTTCAAGGAACTTTCATCGGCCATTTTATATCTCCTATTTCACACAAATAGATTACTTAAAATATAGGATTTTTTACAATAATGTCAATATAATTTTGCGGCTGTAGCCGTATTGCGATTAGCATAGTTGCCTGTTTAATCTTGCAATGACCGTTAAGTAAAGTATAATGGCATTATGTTTGAAACACGATTAGCCAGCAGTTCCGAATACGATCATTTGTCCATAGAGTCGGTGAAAAAAGTCGCGCCGTCCGTAGTCAGCATCGTCATATCAAAATATCTCCCTAAAATTAAGAGCATCTATCCGGCTCCGCTTTTTAATCCTTTCTTTTTCGGGGATGTTGAGGAAGGAGCAAAAGAAAAGATAAAAGTCGGAGGCGGCTCCGGGTTCATTGTCCACCCCGACGGACTTATATTGACAAATAAGCATGTTGTCTTTGACTCCGACGCCGAATACACGGCAATAACAACTGACCTTGAGGAATACCCTGCAAAAGTGATCTCACGGGATCCTATTAACGACATAGCGGTTCTAAAAATTAGCGCCAAAGGATTGCCGACAGTCCGTCTCGGCAATTCTTCCAAACTGGAACTGGGTCAGACTGTCATAGCGATTGGCAATGCTTTGGGAATGTTCTCAAATACGGTTTCCAAAGGCATTATATCGGGCCTCTCAAGAAGCATCTCCGCGTCGCTCGGAGAAAAAGGAGCGATGGAACACTTAAGGGGAGTTCTCCAGACGGATGTTGCCATCAACCAGGGGAATTCGGGCGGGCCTCTCATCAATCTTGACGGCGAAGTTATAGGCATCAACACCGCCATTATTTACGGCGCGCAGAACATCGGCTTTTCCATACCCGTCAACTGGGCTAAAGAAGACCTTGAGGATATTATCAAGCATGGCCGAATTATAAAACCATTCATAGGACTGCAATATGTAATGATCAATAAAGAGCTTCAAAAAAGATACTCTCTGCCGACCGACTTCGGCGCCATGGTAGTCAGAGATCATACTCCCGGCTCGGCGGCTATTATTCCCGATTCACCGGCGGAAAAAGCCGGAGTTAAGGAGAATGACTTAATACTTGAACTTAACGGGGAAAAACTTACCGAACAAAACGATTTCAGCGATACGCTTCAAAAGAGCAAAGTCGGCGAAGAAGTGAAACTAACCGTAATGAGAGGCGACAAGGAACTCAAACTTACGGCAACTCTTGAGGAAAGAAAATAATGCTCACGGGAAAACTCTCCAAGAATTTTTAATTTTTTAAAAAACTGTCTAAAAAGATATCGCAATCTAAAGCTTTGCAAAACCTAAGCCGTTTTTTACCGGATTTTGCGAAGCGACGATGCGAAATGGTTTTAGTTATAACTTCTATGGTAGCTTTTTAGACAGTTTTTACTATAAGAGATACTATTGGGTTATGGCCGAATATGCCAATAACTCAAAAGCGGGTTTTGACTATGAAATTCTTGAAACGATAGAAGCGGGTTTGGTGTTGGAAGGCCACGAAGTCAAGTCCATTAAAACCGGCAAGGTTTCCATAAAGGGCTCATATGTGAAGATAGTAGACGGACAGCCATATCTTATAGGCGCCACAATCGCGCCTTATCAGCCGGCAAACACGCCTAGCGACTATGATCCCAAACGCTCCCGAAAACTTCTTCTGTCCAAAAAGGAAATAGCCGCTCTCATCGGAACGTCCCAGGCCCACGGTCTGACACTGGTGCCTCTTAAAATTTACAGTAAGAAAGGCCGCCTCAAACTTCTCGTCGGCGTAGCCCGGGGCAAGAAAAAATACGACAAACGGGAATCAATAAAACGCAAAGATGTGCAAAGAGCCAAAGAAAGAGGAACATACGAAGTTTAGGCAACAAAAATGCCATCATGGTATGAGATTGTTTATCACAAGAGTCCTGCTTCGCATAAAGCTACGCAGGACACTGCTTGCGCAATTAAAAACTCGCATAACGCGAGTTTTTAATCAAGGCATTCTTTGTGCTTGCACTTCAGAAAGTGCGCGCACTGCGAAGCCTTGGCGAAGCAGTGGAGATGGAGGGATTGAACCCACGTCCGAAGCTTTTCCCAAAAAGTGTTTACT
>JBBTTJ010000009.1:0-5132 GCA_038064315.1 Patescibacteria group bacterium
ATCCCTACGCCCCGTGACACTTTTGTTACTTTTTGCCTAACCCACGCGAATTTTTGACACCGAATCTATTGTTATCCATGCTGACATTGCCCCAAATCCTGTTTTATCAATTTCGAATGGTTCAATTTCTTGCGGATTTTTTAGAAATATAAGCATACAATACTTCTTATCTTTGAATCGCTCAAAGAATTCTGGAATTTTATTTTTCTCTAATCCGTCGTCATCGCCATATTCATCCAAAATTTCTTTTACTCGGTTCGGGGTCAGGTCAGTAAATTGGATAACTTTACTCACTTCTGCTTTCAGCTTTACTGGTTCACCAGAATCTTTGAAGTAAACTGTCTCTCCTTTCTCGATAGAATCCCAAGGCTTATATTTTACAGAATACCAGCGCGATTCAATCTTTTTCTGACCGTTCAGAATTTTTTGCGTCAACCCCCAAGATTTTTTCATTATCGCTATATGTTCCATATTCCTATCTTCCCATGGCACCTTTGCTTTTTTAATAACCAACCGCAGGGTCTTGTCCTGAGTTTACCGAAGGATTTCCTTTATTTTAAGGCAATTTTCCAGTGGTGTAGCTATCAAGCTGGCCAGATTATTGAAAATGCCACAGGGGGCCTTGCAATTAATTTGCCGCAGTGTCAAACTTTTCGTAATCAGTATCAGTTCTTTCCTAGATCAGGAGGCACGATGACAACTTCTTTACAATCCAGAATCGCTAAAATTCGCAAACGCGTAGAGGAATACTATAAGCACAGGAATGATCACTACGTCTACTATCCAGAGGAAATCGATGCAGTTCGTGAGCTGAAATCTCATGCTCTCAAAGATATCGAATTTCTTCTATCCCAGCTAAACCAGAAGTCACGGTAACCTTTTCCCCCATTCATGCTTGGCTCTTCAGAGTCGAGCTTTTTCTTTTGCTCACTTCCCATGACACCTTTTATATTTCTTGCCTATTCCATATGAATTTGTTACCTTTATTTTAGAATCTGTTTCTACTATAAGGAGGATTAGCAATGTCCAAAAAATTCGGCGCACTTCCCCCTCCGGGGATAGAATGGCAGATTGGAAAGACTGCGGCATCGATCAGTTTTGTAGGAAATGCTGAGGCGTTTCTCAAAACCTGTCGGGATGAACAGAAATCTAGGTTACTTAGTGAAGTGATCAAGAAAGTGAAAGGTGGTTCAGTTGTTCTCCAAGAATGGCTTGCTGTCGAAGAGTATCTGGACAAACAGCCGTTCTAGCCCTTCCTTGCTATGCCATGCTGGCTTCATCCACCATGGCACTTTTTATCCTTCAACTTTACTCAGGATTGCGAGATGTCATGCCCCATGACAGCGCTTATACTTCTTTCCTGAATTGCACCAGCAAAGATCGTTGCGTCCCACCTTGGGCTCATTGTTTTTTTGAGGTTCGCGATGAGCCGGCTCGTTTATATTTTGCCCATGAGAATGTGGCTCTCCGATAATGTCCGGCCTTCTTTCTTCCATTTTAGTTTGTTGCGGCTGACGCATTAAGGAAACCTTAAAAATGACATTGGCGGTTTGCGTTTCTATGGAGAACATTAATTGCTGGAACATTTTATGTCCTTCTATTTTATATTCAACCAGAGGGTCCCTTTGGCCGTAAGCGCGCAAACGAACTGAGTCGCGCAGATGTTCCATCGCTTCAATATGATCCATCCACAATTCGTCTATCACTCTCATAAGAACCGCCTTTTCCAGATTTCTCATTTCATCCTTGCCGATCTCCTTTTCTTTATCTTCATATTTCTGATAGACAAAATCCAAAATTTCCTTTTTTAACGAGTCCCTGTCCTTGGACTCGTAATCGGTAATTCGTAATTCATAATTCGTTAATGTTTTAATATTTTCTTCAATCTCTTTAATATTCCATTCATAGCTTGCGCCTTGAGTATGAAAATCAAGCATATTTTGTATGTGACTTTCCATAAAATCCATTATCTTGTCTTCCATGTCGCCGGAAAAAACAATTTCTTTTCTTAGTCCATAAACCGCCTCTCTGTGTTTATTCATTACATCATCATATTCAAGCACATATTTTCTTATATCAAAATTGTGGCCTTCTATCTTTGACTGCGCCTGTTCTATCGCTCTGGATATGAATCTGTTTTCAATAACATCGTCGTCCCCCACGCCAAGAGTTTCCATAACGCCATGAAGCCTGTCGCCGCCGAATATTCTTATTATGTCATCCTGGGTTGAAACGAAAAATTGCGACGAACCCGGATCGCCCTGCCTGCCGGCGCGGCCTCTTAATTGATTATCTATGCGTCTTGCTTCATGCCGTTCGGTTCCTATAACATGGAGACCTCCCGTTTCACGAACTTTGTCCGCTTCTGAAGACGAAGCCGGATTACCTCCTAAAATTATATCCACTCCGCGTCCGGCCATGTTTGTGGCTATGGTTACGGCGCCGTATTTACCGGCCTGGGCTATTATTTCCGCTTCCCTTTCGTGATTTTTTGCATTAAGAACATTATGAGGTATGCCTTCGCGGGCAAGCATCATTGATAATAACTCATTCTTTTCTATTGACGCCGTACCGACAAGCACCGGCTGGCCTTTATTATGCTTGTCTTTTATCTCTCCGATAACCGCTCTTAACTTGCCTTCTTCGTTCTTATATATCTTATCCCCTTTGTCCTGCCTTGTAAGTAATTTATTCGTGGGAACTTCCACAACATCAAGTCCGTACACTTTGTGAAATTCTTCGGCGGAAGTTCTGGCCGTACCGGTCATTCCCCCAAGTTTTTTGTATAAACGAAAATAGTTTTGAAATGTAATCGTGGCCAAAGTTCTGGATTCTCTCTGCACTTTAACCCCCTCTTTCGCTTCAACGGCCTGGTGAAGTCCTTCCGACCATCGGCGGCCGGGCATCAACCGGCCGGTGAATTCATCCACGATCATGACCTCGCCTCCGTCAGCTGACGGATTAACAACATAATCCCTGTCTCTTTTAAACAAGGCCTGCGCTTTTAGCGCCTGCTCAAGATGATGGACATGTCTTACTCCGCCCTCATTATATATATTGTCAATTCCCAGGTCTTTTTCCACTTTCTCTATGCCTTTTTCAGTAATTGACACTGCTTTTAATTTTTCGTCCAGATTATAATCCTCATTCTCAATCAAACGCGGCGCTATACGGGCGAATATTTCATACAACTCCGCGGAGTCCTCATCGGGAGCGGAGATTATAAGAGGCGTTCTCGCCTCGTCTATCAATATGGAATCAACTTCGTCAACAATGGAAAAATTGTGGCCTCTTTGCGCCATCTGTTCTTTCGCATAGACCATATTGTCTCTAAGGTAATCAAAACCAAACTCATTATTAGTGCCGTAAGTTATGTCGGCCGCATAGGCCTCGGACCTTCTTGCCGGCCGTAAAAACTCATGAATAACTTTAAATGAACCGGAATCGTCCCTAATTTTATCTTTATCGGTATGGGAAGGGTCGTACAAAAATGCCGAATCATGATTGATGCAGCCTACGGTTAGCCCAAGAGCGTTATATATCTGTCCCATCCATACGGCATCGCGTCGGGAAAGATAATCATTAACGGTTACGACATGAACACCTTTGCCTTCAAGAGCATTCAGATATACGGGCAGAGTTGCCACCAGTGTCTTTCCTTCGCCTGTTTTCATTTCCGCTATCTTGCCCTGATGCAGAACAATGCCGCCCATCAGCTGAACATCAAAATGCCGCTGGCCAAGCGTTCTCTTTGCCGCCTCGCGCACCGCGGCAAACGCTTCGGGAAGCAGCGCTTCAAGCGCTGCTTCCCGCCCTGAGCCCGTCGAAGGGCCTTCATTTAGCTGCCTTTGAAATTCTCCTGTTTTGCCGCGAAGTTCGTCATCCGACAATTTTTCAAATTCCGGCTCAAGCGAATTTATCCGGTCTATGACCGGATTAAGCGATTGTATGAATCTCTTATTAGCATCACCAAAGATTTTACTTAAAATACTCATTTAAACAACCTGTTGATAAACGACACTGAATGTCGTTTATCAACAGGTATTTTATGCGTGTTCAGTACTATTAAGCGAGAATCATACCAAAAAACAGTAAAATTTAAAAGAGGCCCGAAGGCCGCTTTTGTCAAATTGGGTATCATATTAACTAATTATTCTTGCTTTTAAATTTATCAATTTGTTTTTTAAGTTCGTTTTTTATCTCAACTATTGCGATTCGCAGATCATAATCTTTTGCGTCGGCTCTCAATAGCTTACCGCCGATTTTCATATTTGCTTCTGCATAATAAATCTTGCCCGAACGATGATGAAGGGAAGGCTTTCCTATTTCAACGCTGACCTCAACCGCATTATCAGGGTCTGAAATAAATTTTTCCAACCCGCCTATCTTGTCTTCCACAAAACTTTCAACGGATTATCCAAATGAATATTTTGGGTTTTAATGGTAATTTTCATAATACGAGTATGTTAATAAATTTTTTGAAAATTGTAAATTATAAATTTTATGAGTTATACACAAAAAATTCTGTACAATAATTATTTGTAAGCGTAGATTTAATTTATAAATTTTAAATAAAAAATATTTTTAAAAAATTATGACGAACGGAAACGGACACCAGGACAAACCAAAATATAAATTTTTATTTATATCACACGAAGCATTGAGCGGCGATTTGGCGTGGAAGATACAGAACGAAGGGCATGAGGTGAAATGCTGGATAGAAAATGTAACCGACGAGTATGACGGCTTCCTGAATAAAATCGGCGGAAACTGGAAAGACCATACAGATTGGGCGGATGTCATTATCTTTGACGATACCGGTTTCGGCAAAGAAGCCGACACGCTTCGCAAAGCGGGCAAATCGGTAATTGGAGGAAGTGTTTATACCGATCGTCTTGAAGAAGACCGAGAATTCGGCCAATCGGAAATGAAACGGCTTGGAATGCTTTATTCGCCGTCATGGGATTTTAATGACTATGATCAAGCCCTCCAGTTCATTAAAGAAAATCCCGGCCGTTATGTTTATAAGCCGTCGGGGTTTGTTCCAAGCGACTGGAAAGGGTTATTATTCGCGGGCAAAGAAGAAGACGGAAAAGATCTCTACGAAGTTTTGGAACAAAACAAAAAAATAA
>JBBTTJ010000010.1:0-795 GCA_038064315.1 Patescibacteria group bacterium
AGTTATCAAAAACCTCCCATATCAAATGATGAAGGCCTTCAACTCCGGTAGAACCGATATACATCCCCGGTCTTTTCCGGACGGGTTCCAAACCTTCCAAAACATAGATGTCTTTGGCGGTATATGACTGTTGTTTTTTGTCGTCTTTTTCGGCCATAAACCAAACGATAAGCCCGAACAAATCGGACTTAAATCTTATGTTTTAATTGTAGCATTTTACAAATTGAGAATCAACCAAAATGTCTGTATCGCTAGTGAGTCATTGACTTAAATATAGTTTATGATATACTTCATTTAAATTTAGTTATTTAAAAGGAGAGTAGTCATGAGTACAGCCACACATAATACCAGCCAGGAAGCCAATTTTAAATTAAAAGCCGAAAAATCGGCTCAAGAATTCATTCAATATCGCAATGAAGTGGTTATCGACCGGTTCTCAAAAGTTCATCATGTGACTCTACAAGAAGCCGAGGAGATCTTTCAAGAACTGATGAAGTTTCTATATGTTTGCGCATACATCCCGGCAAGCTCACCGCCATCAGCGGTAGTCGATGAGATGTGGCACACATTTATCATTTTCACCGCAGATTATTTCAAATTCTGCGTTGATTATGTGGGTCGATTTTTGCATCATCAGCCGACCGATAAGCCATATATCGGCAATCGTCCAGACATGTTGGATTTTGCAGAGAGATCTTTCGGTCGAATTGATGATAAATATTGGTACCACATTACCAAGACACTTCCTGGCACATTGCGAACATGCGGTAAAAACTGGTGTTCGGAAAATTGCAT
>JBBTTJ010000010.1:805-3733 GCA_038064315.1 Patescibacteria group bacterium
AATTGGTGATATAAAAAAGATGGGGTACTACATGGCGCCAATCAATGGAATAAGCGCATAGCCCATTCTGAAAAGTTCGCGCCTTAAGCGCGAACTTTTATTTTTTATAAATAATACGGTAAAATTTAATAATGACATCCACACTACTAGTTGAACTACTTGAAAGATTAAAATTAATTTCAGCGCCCGGACAGGCGCTTGATTTAGGATGCGGCCAAGGGGCAGATGCTATCGCTTTGGCAGAAAGAGGTTTTCAGGTAACCGCTGTGGATAAAAACACAAAAGAAATATCAAAAAATAAAAAAAACTTGCCTATTACTGTGGTAGAGTCGAATATGCAAAATTTCTTAATAGAGAACGATAAATATAATATAATTATAGCTATAAACTCTCTGCCGTTTCTGTCTTCAAAAGACGAGGTTTACAAAATTATCGAAGATCTATCTAAAGGACTTAAACAGAAGGGCCTGCTATATATAACATTGTTTGGCCCAAAAGATGCATGGGCAAAAGAAAAGAAAAATATGACCTTTATTGGATACGACGAAGCAATTGATTTTCTTGGATCATTGGGATTATCTCCTATACACCGACTCACTGAAGAAGGGCTTGGACCGGTAATATCGGCCGGTATAGTCGGTACTAAGTATTGGCATATTCATAGATTTCTATATCAAAAACTATAATATTATATTATGCGTGACTATTATCAACAATCGTCTGGTTTAGTGTGCTTCAACTCCGGTAGAACTGCTATAGTACCCCGCGTTTAGCGGGACTTGATCATCTTGCCTGATTATATCATTAAACAGGAGCCAAAACAAAGATATGTACTCGTCCAGTACATTGCAAAAGATGAGATACATCAGAAGTGTTACCGATGTATCTCATCTTTTGCAATAGCTCGGTCTAATAGTTTTTCAAATCTTTGCTTATTAATCGCCATAAGATATCAACATATCACCACTTGTTGACTTATTTTTAGAATGGGTATAGTATTCTAAGTAAGATTATCACGAAAAAGCTCCTGCAAGGGTTCCGTCCCATGTGGGGGTTTTTTCTTTATAAAACAGGCTTTTTAGGAGCAATATACTCAAGTTTTGATCTCATTTGTTCTAAATATGTAATTGTAGGCGTGGCCTTCTTAAGAAGTGAGGAGCATTGATCCTCAACAGGGCTAATGAGCATTTCGAGTTTGCCTTTCGGCTCCAGATACTTCACAAGACTAGCGAAATCTCCATCTCCGGTAACTAAAATTACTTTTTCACATGAAGATTCTGAATCAGGAACAAGTTCTGCCATAACCTGAAGGATTAATTCCCCATCACAGTTTCCCTTGATTTTCCCCTTATAATAGATCGTGGGTTTGAATATGAGGGTGTATCCCCAATTTTGAAGGTCACGATATAGTCCAGCATTGCTGGCAATAAATCCTATGCAAAGATAAGCCTTCTTTACGCCATACTTTTCTGTAAGAAATCGGCGAAATTTTATATAATCTATCTTCCAACCCAACGAATTTATTCCCTTATGAAGATTATTGGCATCTATATATGCATGATTTTTGAGGTCTTTCTGCATCTCTTGCTTATTCTACCCTAAATTTTCCAAGAAATCAAACTTTCCCATCTCCTAGAAAGGAGTGTTTCCTACCCACTACTTGCTATCAGGGAATACTCGCCTCCTAGGTCCCTACCTTAATTCCGCGCCAAATTGCTCGGCTGTTTGCTTGTAAATTTTGTCTTGGGTCTCGTCAATTTCTTCGCTTTTTAGCGTCCTTTCCATACTCCTATAAACAATGCGATAGGTATAGCTCACCTTATCGGCGCCGAATTTTTCGGAGTTTTCGTATTTATCCGACAATTCCACCTGCTCCACCAGGTCGCCGCCTAAATCGCGTATCAAATCAAAATAATCGTTAGGGACAAAATTCTTACTGACCACAAACGAAATATCTCTGATAATCGGCGGATATTTTGAAACATCTCTGTATTTTTGACCCAGTTTCATTTGTTTTTTTATTCTCTCGTCCTGCGACCATAAAAGCCGTATATCCGGGAGTTCCATGCTGATTATCGCAAGCCGCTCAAGACCGAACCCGAACGCCCAGCCGTTATACTCGTCCGGATCAACTCCAAAATTTTTCAGAACGCTTCCCCTGACCACTCCGGCGCCAAGAACTTCTATCCATCGGCCGCCGATCTCAACTTCCATCTCTAAACTGGGATCGGTGTACGGGAACTGGTCTGAATTAAAGCGGTATTTGATATTCTCGCCGAATATCGCTTTGGCAATTTCTGAAAGAACATCCTGTAAGTCTTGGATAGTTATCAGATGTTCCGCCTTTCGGCACAGATACCAGCCGTCAATTTGATGAAAAACATTCATGTGATTGCGATCTATCTCGTCTTTTCTGTAGACCTTGCCGTGAGACAACGCGCCGACCGGATGACCCATTTCTATCTCTTTCTTTACATCCGGAAGATTAAGATGATAATACCACATCACAGTCGTGTGAGTCCTTAAAATGTTCCGGTCATCAACAAAATATGTGTCGGAATTACTGCGAGCCGGATGATCCGGAGGAAAATTGAATAAATCAAAACACAAACTATAGCCGACTATCTCCGGCGCATTAAGCACCTTAAAGTCGGCAAACCGAGGCAAGGCGATTATCCGTTCGGCGAGCTCCGCCAAAGGACTGCCGGGCATCCTGGACAGATCCGGCATAGCCAAAAATCGTTTCAAACGAAGACCTTCCGGGTCGCTTCGTTTATTCAGCGATTCGGCAAGTTTGACCTCTTCCGAGGAATCTATTTTTACATATTTTTCTTCCATAGAAGATATTAGGGCGGGAACGACGGGACTCGAACCCGCAACCTATAGCGTGACAAGCTATTGCTCTAACCAATTGAGCTACGTCCCCAA
>JBBTTJ010000011.1:0-5967 GCA_038064315.1 Patescibacteria group bacterium
CCGCAACCTATAGCGTGACAAGCTATTGCTCTAACCAATTGAGCTACGTCCCCAACTTAAAATAATCCTCAAATATACTCTTTTTTCTTGATAAACTCAAGAGATTGTCATTTTTATACATAAAGTCATATAACCGTAAACTATCATTAATAGATACGCAGAATCTATAATAATTTGATTTTTTTGATCCTCTGTGTAAAGTTCCCCCTTGAATATTTGTGTGTTTTTTCAACACAATTCTCAAGCCCTCTAAAAACTTTTTGCTTCCAGATGTAAATCCTGATTGAATAATCTTACTTTTGCTTTTCCTATCCTTTCTTTGATATTCACACACAGAAACATGGCCATCACCATCAAAATATCCCCTCAAAAAATGGCCCAATAACTCTTCAGGCACATTCGGCATTTTCAAAATCAGACTTTTATTTGGCACCATCCCAAGGTTAATAAGATCCTTAAAAATTTCTTTGCTACCAATCTGGAGCTGATAAGATTGCTTTCTGTTTTTATAAAAATTATTCCTCTTTTTTGGAGCAAGTTTATGATTTGAACCTAGTAAATTTCTTATTTTTTCTAACAACTCCTTATCATTGCTATAGAACGCTATAAAATGACCGCCTCTATTATTTCTAATCATATTGCCGTCAGCGGCAAAAAATCCTAAAACATAGGCCATTTCTGATGACCAAGTTTTGAAAAAATTCTGGTTAAGAGTTCTGTGAATAGGCATTGAACCTCCATAATTTTATCATAAATTAGGCAACTCAAAAAGCCCTGGTAGGGACTTTTGAGTTAAAAGAGTTTCATTATTATCACTTTAGGAATTTTTACTCATCAAGCGCGGAATGCCAATATATTTTTTCTATTTTGCGGGTGCCATTGTGCGAAATGTGATGTTTCCGCGGAAAACCAGTTTCTTCCGAGCTATTGCTTATTGCTTCATCGCCGCCCGCAAAAAATCCCATATGGTTGTGAAGTTTTCCGTCATTTCCATATTTTTTATCCCATATCAAAACGGCCCCCGGCAGAAGTTCCTTAATCTCGCGCCATCCGTTTTCAAGCAAGTCCTTCTCGGTTGAAGCGACAGTGAGGTGAATAGCTTTTATCCAACTATTTTTACCATTAAACTCAAGAAGAGAATTAAACGAATAAAGTATGTGAGAAACCATAATCGCGCAGGAATTTTTGCCGTTATCCAGTGAATCTTCAATCTTTCCGTCTTTTTCCATATAAAAGTTCCTGAATAAATGATTCTCGCCTTTTGCGGAGTTCTCTATTTGAGTTAAATAATTCCTTTTAAACAAAAGATTCATAATATTTAAGGTATTGAAAATTCAACATAGTGTCAATCAAAAAACCAGCTGATATTGGCAAATTTAAGTTATCAACAGATATTTATATGAAAATGATTTAGAATTAAGATTATGAATAAAATTCTACCAAAAGTGTCAGCTGTTATAATAGCGGTTATTGTCATAACCGGGGTCGTTTCTGTCTTCATGGTTGGATCCGGCGTTTGGACTTCATCTACAATCACCGAACTTTTACCGACATATAATTTGACGGCCGCGCTTGGTAGCTATCAAGTTGATATCCGGTCAGCCCTGGAACCTGGTTTTACCGGCGCCATAGGATCTGTCACTATAGTCGGATCTTCGACAACTTACGGCGGAAACACCAATTACACCAAGATCGTACCCAACGGAACGACCTTTACCTTAACGGCTCCCGCGACCGACACCAATGGCGCCTTAGTCTTTTCAAGATGGATTGGTTGTAACAGCTTCACCGGTCGTACTTGTACTGTGACGATTAACGGCTCCCCAAGGACAGTTAGCGCCAGCTATACCATTACCAGGATCACCGTCAACTCATCAGGCGCCACCGCTGTAGCCATAGTCGGCGCTCCCACAACTTATAGCGGAGTCACTAATTATACGAAGACTACAAACGGTGTGGCAGTTATTGCCTTAACCGCTCCCGCAATTAAAAACTACGCCAAGTTTTCTAAATGGACCGGCTGTGATGTCGTCGGCGGAACCGACAACCGCACCTGTAATATAACCGTAAACGCCATAAAGACGGTTACCGCCAACTATGTTCCTCCAACTCTCTCCATAAATTCCATAGGCGCTAACTCTGTGGCCATAGTCGGTTCTTCCACAACCTATAGCGGAACCACCAATTATACCGTTAAAACCGCCGCTAGCGGAGCATCCTTTTCCTTAACCGCTCCCGCAACAAAAGGTACTGCCAGCTTTTCAAGCTGGACCGGTTGTAACAGTGTCAGCGGAACAGGCAACCGAGTTTGCAATATAACGCTTAACTCACTACGGATAGTTGCCGCCAACTACACCGATCCCAACTCCTATAACATCACCGTCAATTCCACGGGCGTTACTGCCGTGGCTGTTATCGGCGCCCCCACAACTTTAAGCGGAACCACCAATTATACAAAGGCCGTAGCCAAGGGAACATCTTCTGCCTTAACCGCTCCCGCAACAAGCGGTTCCGGCAATTTTTCCAAATGGACCGGTTGTGATGCCGTCAGTGGAACAGACAACCGCACTTGTACTATAAAAGCAAATGCCTCAAGGGTGGTTACCGCGGAATACAAAATTCCAAACTATACCATCACCGTTAATTCCGTAGGCGCCAGCGCTGTCGCCATGGTCGGTTCTCCCACGACATACGGCGGAACCACCAATTACACCAAAACCGTTGCCAAAGGAACATTACTTTCCTTAACCGCTCCCGCGACCAGCGGTACTCCCAAATTTTACAACTGGACCGGTTGTAATAGTGTCGGCGGAACCGGCAACCGCATCTGTAATGTGACAGTAACCGCCTTAAAAACAGTTACCGCCACCTACAAATAATCTTTTAAAACCCCGCCCAGGCGGGGTTTTTAGTCTGACAGACAGGTGTTTTTCCAATTATCAACAAAGGTAAGAACTCCTAAACAAATGGTTCTCGCTTTTTATAGTATTAATCAAAAACCTGATAACTCTAACGTTTATCAACTTTATTTTCTTTGAAAATGAACTATGCTTAAAGGGATGAATAAAATTTTGTTAACACTAACAACAGTAGCTGTTATAATCGGGGTCGCTTATTTCTTTGTGATTAAATCTGGGATTTGGCCTTTATCCAAAAATACTGACCTTTCCACAGAAATTAAATCAACAGAAATTAGTTCAACGGCCGTGGTTAAATCAATGATTCACTCTTCTTTGGGAAACTACCTAACCGACGGAATGGGTAATACCCTATATGTGTACGGCAAAGACGAGCCGTTTAAAAGCTCATGTGAAGATGATTGTGCCCAAAAATGGGTACCCTATTATGCAAATTTTGAAGAATTCAGACCATCGGATGATTTATTGGAGAAAAGAATCAATCTCATCCGAAGAACAGATGGTTCACACCAGTACGCCTATGGAGAAAAACCTCTTTACTATTACTATCAAGATGGACAATCGGGAGATATTAATGGCAATAATATCAACGAATTATGGTCAATAATCCTAACTGATTCACTCAATCAACCAAACAAATAACCTCTTAAGAAGCCCCGCCGAAACGGGGCTTCTTAATTTGACAAACAGGCGTTTTTCCAAACAATGTCGCTTATTTTACCGCAAAGCTTCTCATGATTTCCTTTATAACTTTTGATTGACCCGATAAGGCCCTTGTAGCATTCCGCCCTATTTTCCTGGCCAATGACGCGATTACAGATAGAGAACGGCAGTTCTCTATCTCCCACTCCAAAATAAGCAAAGGCATTAGTATTCACGCAATAATTATTCCATCCAGTCGGTAAAAGACCGCACATATCAAAAACACTGTCTACTCTGCCCGCGGTTATAGGATGTATCTGACGAGATAAACCATTAAAACACATCCCTTTATCTTTCAGATCCGGCACCTTGTTGCATTCCAAACCTACTTTTCTAATATCCCCCCGAAACTGCTGATACATTAACGCCGGCTGGTTGGACCAACAGCCGAGATGATACTTTTTATCTATTCTTTTGTCATTGCAAGGATAGAAAGGATCGTCTTCCTTTACCCATCGGTCTGGAGAAGGTGTCCCATCTTCATGAACAGCCCATATATTTTCCATAAAGACGCCATCGTAGCAATTAAAAAGCGGGAACAATCCTGACGGCAAGTCAACCTGGTCGCATAACACGAGAGCTTCCGTGAGATTCTTATACCCGCTGTTAGCCAAGAATCCATGTCCGACGGCGTGAGCGCATTGAGAAAGCACAGCTGGACTGGATTTTCGGCACTCTTCCATGATTTTAGAAACTCCAGGCATGCCTTCCGCGGCAATAGCCATGATAAGAAAACCATGATAGCACGAGGCAAGAAAATATTCTTTGCATTTAGTAAGACCGGCGGGCCCGTACTTCTCATAAATATACTCGCCTACGCTATGATTAAGCAAATGCGTCTGTCCAGTAAAAGGCAGACCTGACCTGAATAATTGCTCTTGTGCCTGGACCGGGCCGACTCTTTTAATCAAGGACAAATAAAGAGTTACCTGCTCATCAATATTCTTAGCCGATTTTATTTTTTCTATTTCCCTACTAGTCCCGGGTCCGACGGCAGTTCTCAATCCCTTTAAAGATATGGAGCCGCTTAAAAAAATAAGACCAATCGCAACAATAATCACAAAAAGAGACAATTGACCCCAAGTAAATGTAATTTTTTTATTTAAGATATCTCGCATGATAATTTTAGTCATTGCCCCTCGTATAACCGCCGGCTCCCTCCACATAATTTGAACACTTTCCGGAAAATTCCCCGTCCAAACCATTACAGAAACGATATGCTCGTTCGCTAAAATCAGGCAAAGTGGACATAGCGCTGGCAACAAGTTGTATATAACAATCGGCTTCAAAATCAGGATTTACCGATTGCTTAATCTTGCATATCGGCTTTATTGATTCCAAGTCAAAGTTTTTAGCCGTAGCCATAATGCCTATAGAATGGCGCCGGCATTTTATAGCGGCGCCGGCAATCGGAGCCGAGTCGCAAAAATTGAATATTTTCTCGGATTCATTTTTAAATTTCATCAATGCCGCATGGACTATCTCTTCCCAGCAGGCAATTGCGTTTTTGCCGTCATAAGAACGGCACATTTTCTCAAGTTCAGGAACCCGCGCAGACCAGTTTTTCCAGGATTCGGGGGCATAACCATGAGTAATAAGGTTAAGCGCTGTCTGATATTCCATAAATACGCCGAGTAAGCAAAACTCATTCTGCCTGTCGTCTTTAAAGACCTCACATAGCTCTAACGCTTTATCAACATCAGCTTCTGTTTCCACTAACACAAGGTGGCCGACAATATGGTTGCAGTCAGCGCGCGGTTGAGGCCCACAAATCTGGGGGATGAATTCTTTGGTTAACCTCTGGCCCGAAGTACTAAGATGTTCCTCTATAACTCCATGAGGCGCGCCGTAACTGCAAGAAGAATTAATATTCCTTATTAGTTCTTGCCAATTCCCGGGGTTTTTTCTATAAGAACCGGCCCCTATACCATGGGAAATTAAATGGCATCCCCTGGCGCTATTATCCAGTTGTTGAAGAACAGTTAATGTCTTGAAAGAAAATTCCGGACCTCTTTCTTCGGCAAGCTGTATAAATTCTTTGTAATAGCATTCTTCTTTCGATCTGCCTGATCTTGAACTGTCCTTGCAGTTATTGAATATAATTAAAGAGGTCTGGCTTTCTGGCAAAGCATCGCCGCCGAAACTGCCCATATTCAAATAGACGGCACCTCCCGCCACTATGACTATCAAACCAATCAGAAGATTTTTTATACTTATTGTCATTTGCGATTATATATTTCTTTGACCTTTTCGTTGCTTTCCAGACATTGGTTTTGCCAGTCGCCGGACAGAGTCTGACATAAAGCCAAAGAATTTTCCCGCCAATTTTTATATTCCTGAAATATTG
>JBBTTJ010000012.1:0-3209 GCA_038064315.1 Patescibacteria group bacterium
GGCAAACAGCCCCAAACTCCGCCTTGATTATGCGCATCTCCGTTGTACTGCTTCAATCCGCCGCCTTTTACATCCCAAACCAACAAGGACCATCCTCTGGCGGCCATTCCGCATTCCGTAAAATATTTAATAAAATCTTTAACGGAGCCCCATTTATCAGAAATGGCCTTTGAAAGTTCGGGGGCCTTGTCGTATGTCCCGTCTCCGCCCAAAACATCAAAATAATATTCATGTAGGTAAACTCCGTTTACCGCGAATGTTTCTCCCTGCTTAAGCGACCTTAACTCGCTGTATGCCTGGTTTCCGCCGGGGACCTTATCGGCGATAATATCCTTTCTAAGTTCGGAGAGCCGTTGTTCTATTTCCTCGCTCTTTTTGACATAGCCCGCGTAGAGCTTGTCATGGTGAATTTCAACGGTTTTTTGAGAAATTCCTTTAAGACCTTCGGCTTTAAATTTTAATTGTTTCACCTCCATATTATTTAGCCAGATATTCTTCTATTTTATTCTTATCAAATCCTATAATAATTTTCCCGTCTATATCTATCACCGGCACACCATACTGTTGCGTCTTATCTATCATTTCTTTTTGTTTATCCATATCTTTTGATACATCATATTCAGTATATCCCAGGCCTTTTGACTTGAAAAGGTCCTTGGCCATCTTGCAGAAAGCGCAAATGGGAGTTGTGTATATTTTTATGCTGGTCATAGAATCCGAATTGTATCACAAAAAATAAAAATCAACATTATTGCCAAAAAACTATTCTTATATTATAATAAGCCAGATATAAGGTCGTCTATTTTCATTAAAAAAATCCGCTTCAGGGCGGATTTTCAATAATGTTCAAGATTTTAAAAAAAGACAGCCATACAAAAGCCCGATTGGGCGTTTTAACCACGCCTCATGGAAAGATAGAAACACCCTCTTATGTGATAGTCGCTACACACGCCCAGATAAAGTGCTTAAAACCGTCAGATATCAAGAAGACTAAAACCCAAGTTGTGATTGCCAATACTTACCATCTCTGGGATAAAGCTTCCAAGACATTTTTACTGGAAAAACTTGGAGTAAAATTACCGACAATGACTGATAGCGGCGGTTTCCAGGTATTCTCTCTTGGATTCGGCGAAAAAAACAAAGTAGGCAAAATCCTAAACCCTGTGGATAAACGACATTCAATGTCGTTTATCCACAGGAGAAAAAACATTAGAATTACAGATAAGGGCGTGTATTTTCTGTTGGACGGCAAGAAAAGATTCCTGGGTCCGGAGTTATCAATGCAAATACAGAAAAAACTTGAAGCAGATATCATATTTGCTTTTGATGAGTGCACCTCCCCTTTGGATGGATTTGATTATAATAAAAAAGCTCTCGAGAGAACGCACGCCTGGGCCAAAATTTGCCTGAAACAAATGGCAAATCACAAATCACAAAAGGAAAAACAGATGCTCTTTGGGATTATTCAGGGAGGAAGGTTTAAGAGTTTAAGAGTTAAAAGCGCAAAATATATCGCCTCGCTTCCGTTTGACGGTATTGGAATCGGAGGGTCATTCGGAAAAGATGAAATGATAGAAACGCTTAAGTGGATCGTTCCCCACCTGCAGGAAGAAAAACCGCGGCATCTTCTGGGTATAGGCAAGATTGATGACATATTCAATGCCGTTGAACAAGGAATGGATACTTTTGACTGTGTCATTCCGACAAGAGAAGCCCGCCATGGCAGAATTTACACAAAAAACGGCTACTTTGATATAAGAAAACATCAAAGCGGAAAAGTTATTTTAGAAAAAGAGTGCGTTTGTTATGTCTGTAAAAAGAAATTTACCCGTTCAAAACTAAATAATATATTCAAAACAGATAAACCTCTGGCCCAGAGATACGCGACCATTCATAATATTTGGTTCTTCAATAACCTGCTCGAAAATATAAGAAAATCCATCCGCAATGATGAATTTTTAAAGTTCAAGAACAGATTTCTGGCTAATTTTTATGCCTGATATCTTTAGACATTCTTATGGACTTAAGCACGGCTATATCCTTTTCCGCCAAATCGTGTTGCGTTTCCATTATAAAGTCAATATTTTTGAAAACGCTTATAAAATTCTCAAAACCAACTTTGCCTATTTTACCCATGCCTATGTGTTCGTGCCTGTCCTTCTTTTCACCCAGTCCAACCTTAGAATCGTTGGAATGAATGAGCTTGACGGCATCCATCCCCACAGTTCTTTCTATTTCACTTATGACTTTTTTAAAACCAGTACTGGAAACAATGTCATAACCGGAAGCGAACATGTGGGCTGAATCAAGACATACACCTAATCGTTTATCGCCGTTTATTATAAAATCAAGCTCCTCGAAAGTATCGCCTATTGTTTCTCCCGCTCCGGCCGATATTTCCAAAAGCAATTGCGTACTTCCATCATAACCCTCCAAAATATTAGCCACCCCTTCAGCTGTTATTTTCAAAGCGTCCTCTTTACCGGTGTCTTCAATACCATTTGCGGCAAGAGAAGCCGAACTGCCAAGATGTGTCATCACATATTTCGCTCCTATCAAACTCCCTCTCTCCAATTCTTCTCTTACTATTTTTGACGATAATTTTCTTGTTGACTCCTTAACGGAAGCAAAATTTATATAATAAGGAGTATGAATGTAGCAGTCATTCTGACCGCGCTTTTCCATCTCCGACTTAAATTCTTTAATTATTTCCGGGGTTATCTTCGGAGCCGGCCCGCCCTGCGGAGAACGGGTAAATATTTGAAAAACCTCGCATCCTAAATCAGCGGCCCGTTGGGGCGCGTTAGTTATACCTCCCGCTATTGATACGTGGCAACCAATCCTCATAGTATATTTAATATTCCCTCTTTTTTTAATTCTTCAAGTATATCGGATGGTATCGGTATCTGTTTGCCGACCGGACTAACGCCCGGATACCGCCAGGCGGAAATAATAATCTTTGTGCTTCCTTTTTGCCCATACATCGTCCATATTTCAGTCGGTTTTCCTTTTGTTCCGGAAGAATTCATAACGGCGATAGTATTTTCAGCTACACCCCTCTCAACCCTTTTGGGATTTCTGATCATTCGCTTAACCCTGTCCGCCGTTAAACCGTAAAATAACATTTTCCTCACGCAATGCCGCGTCCAATGGTATTTTGATTCGTTTTTCGGAGTGTTAAACCGCATTCTTAAATTTTAACAGTTAGA
>JBBTTJ010000013.1:0-2326 GCA_038064315.1 Patescibacteria group bacterium
ACGGCGCTTTTAAACAATTTGCTTCTCCGTCTCTCAACAGTTTTAAACTTAACGGAAAGACTACCCCGCCTATTAGAGGATTGTTCTACAAACAAAAAGCGTATGTCCGCAAAACAAAAATGTACAGAAAACTCCGCGGCGGTTTGTTTGTTGAAAAACCGTTCATCCTGACGACGGAAGAGCTGGCCACCGTATATCATTTTCCGGATATAAGCGTGAAATCGCCGATGATTCCCAGGGTTGAAGCAAAGAAAGGAGAACCGCCGGCGGGATTGCCTGTTGGATAATTTTTTAATTAAGTTTTAAAATTTTTATGGCAGATATACAAAAAGAACAAGAGTTGGTATTTCTTGGCGAGACGAACTTCCGCGGTAATCGGATCAGATTTGGCATTAAGAAAGACGACCGGAGACGCCATATGTATGTTGTCGGTTCAACGGGCATGGGAAAGTCGGAATTTTTGAAAAATATGGCTATTCAGGATATAGAAGCGGGAAGAGGTGTTTGTTTTATTGATCCTCACGGCGACTCCGCCGATGATTTGTTGGATTTTGTTCCCGAAGAAAGGATAAAGGATGTCATTTACTTTAATCCTGACGACTTGGAATATCCGATTGCTTTTAATGTCATGGAGGGTATCGGATTTGATTACAGGCATTTGGTGGCTTCGGGTCTTGTCGGAGTATTTAAAAAGATATGGGGAGTTGAAGCATGGTCCGGCAGGATGGAATATATCCTGAATAACACTATTTTGGCTCTTCTTGAGTATCCGGGTTCAACTCTTCTCGGAATTAACAGATTAATGTCCAGTAAAGAGTACCGAAAGAAAGTCGTGGCTAACATCAGCGACCCGATAGTTAAGTCATTTTGGGTTGATGAATTTGCCAAATACGCCGATAAATTTGCCACTGAAGCGACGGCGGCAATTCAAAACAAAGTTGGACAATTTGCTTCCAATAACCTTATCAGAAATATTCTCGGCCAGTCAAAATCAAAAATAGATATCAGAAAAATAATGGATGAGGGCAAGATACTTATAGTGAATGTTTCCAAAGGCAGGATAGGAGAAGACGCTTCCCGTCTGCTTGGCGCTTTTTTGATTACAAAGATACAACTAGCGGCCATGTCACGGGTTGATATCCCGGAGAAAGACAGAAAAGATTTCTATCTGTATGTTGATGAATTCCAGAATTTTGCCACCGAATCATTCGCAAACATTTTGTCTGAAGCGAGAAAATATCATTTAAGTTTAATAATGGCTCACCAATATATCAAACAAATGGAGGAACCGGTTATGGATGCCGTTTTCGGTAATGTTGGCACAATCGTATCTTTCAGAGTCGGGGCGGAAGACGCTGAATTTCTTGAGAAATGGTTTCAGCCTGATTTTATGATGAATGATATCGTAAATCTAGGTAAATATATCGCCTATATTAAGCTTATGATAGACGGCATATCTTCAAAAGGATTTTCAGCGGGAACACTGCCGCCTTTTTCAAAATTGGAAAAATCAAACCGCGAAGCTATTATTGCTTTTTCCAGAGAAAAATACAGCACACCCAGAGAAGTGGTTCAGAAAGATATTGCCGAATGGTCAGTTTCACTTCCCGATCAGGAATTCGGGAGTGAAACGGCTCCAAGAAAAGAAAGACCCGCTTATGAGGAAAGATCAAGGAGAGAGGATTCCCGGCCGTTTAGCAGAGATAGCTCCACGCAGGGTCCTTATGGACGATATGACAGAAGAATGCCAAGAACAGATTCAAGACCGCCGAACCAGGGTCCGCCTGGATACCAATCAGTCTCTTTAAATGAGGCATTTGACAAGGGCGCGGTTGATTTTAAGGGAAAGAAAAGAGAGGATAAGCCGAAGAAAGAAATTGATACGGCGGAATTGAAAAAGATACTGGATGAATCGCTCAAAAAATAGCCGCACAATCGTCAGGTAATTTTTATGCCCGACAAATTCTACAAAAAATATGTTCGGATACCGCCTAATGAGAGCGTGGATATAAGAAACATAATTCCGATTATCCATCACCCGCTATTTCAGCGGCTTTTGCATATTTTTCAGCTGGGTTCAAATTTGGGGGTTTTTCCGGGCGCGTCTCATAATCGTTTTGAACATGCTTTGGGAGTGTACAGCAAGACCGGCCAGTTTTGCGATCGTCTGGCGCGCGAAGGTTTTATAAGCGATTATCAGGCGAAAAATACCGCCCTTTTCGGTCTTTTGCACGACATAGGACATGGCCCGTTTTCTCATGTTATAGAAGAACTGACTCCGGTGGATCACGATAAGAACGGATTTAAGATCGTCGGCCTCTTAAAA
>JBBTTJ010000014.1:0-2345 GCA_038064315.1 Patescibacteria group bacterium
TCCTTAAGAGGGAGCTGCTCTACCAACTGAGCTAAGGGCTGATATAGCGTTTACCGACGGATATATTCTATAAAAAATGAGGAGGTAAATCAAATTTCAACTAACAAAAAAGCCCCCTACGGGCTTATAAAGCAGATTTAGATAATAATCATATTCTTAATATTTTTGGGGAATTTAGTAAAGTTGCGACAGCCGTTTTTGGTTATCAAAATCATATCTTCAATCCTGATGCCGCCAACCGGAATATGGCCGCGCAGGCGTTGGTAATAAAGTCCCGTCTCAACCGTTACAACATTGCCTTCCCGTAAAATACGACTTACTCTGCCAATACTGGGAGGCTCATGAATATCTATGCCGACTCCGTGGCCTACGCCATGAAAAAATCCTTCCATCGGCCGTTTTTTAAGATCGCTCGGATAGCCGGCATTTTCAAAATACTTTATTATCCAGTCATAAATTTCTTTTCCGTCAATGCCAGGCCGCATCATTTCTATGCCATGTTCTTGAGCTTTAAGCACGACGCCATACATTTTTTTCAGTTCTGCCGACGGTTCACCCTTAAACACCGTGCGCGTCAGACCAGTCCAGTAATGCGTTTTCATTGACAGAGGAAAGACACTAATTACGATTGGCTCAAACGCACTAAGCGAACCGGAACCGGCACAGTGCTGGTCAGCGGCCTGCAGTCCGCAAGCCACAATAGTACCTACTCCAAGAAACCCTAAACTATAGAGCTTGAGGTCAATTAAGGCCTTCAAATATTCCGATGTTAAAACATGCTGAAAGTCGGGAGGACGGATAATACAGCGTCCGGATATTATACAGTCAGATAAAAGTTCCATAGCTTTTTCCATGGCTTGTTCAACCGCCCTTTGCGCCCTTTCGGTCTCACTTATTTCCCGGTCGTTCTTTACTTCGCGTCTCGGATAAAACAGCGGAGCTACGGCTACAACTTTGAAATTATTCTCCAGCGCCTTGCCTAACTGATAATTAAAAACAGCCGGAACGGCAATATTTTTAACTTTGTGTTTCTTTAAAAATACTTCCAGCGCTTCAGCTTCTGTTTCACCGTAATCCATTATATTCATAACCTCGTCAACTTCCGCTTCTTTTTCCGCCCGCTCCACTTCCAAAGGCGATACCATAAGGTAAGATTTTTCTTTTATTTCCATAAGAATGACCGGGTCCGGCGCTCTAAAATTTGTGCGCCACAGAATATCTCCCGAAAAATGCGGCTGACCAAAATCAGTTGATCCCCAAAGCACTAAAGCGTTCATAAACAACTCCTTTTATAAAAGATCAGTGGGGAAAAATTAACATTTCCGTACTATAATTGCAAAATAGCCAATTGCATTCATAATAATATATTCCGTGCTATGATTCAGGACATGACTCCAAAATGTATAGGTATAATAATGGACGGCAACCGCCGGTGGGCAAGAAAAAACAACTTGCCCGCATTTGAAGGACACCGCAGAGGATATGACACGCTAAAAAAGGTCGGCGAATGGGCAAGAGAAGCGGGCGTAAGGTCTCTTATCTTCTACGCATTCTCCACAGAAAATTGGAGCCGCGCCGAAGAAGAAGTCGGTTATCTGATGAATCTGTTCCGTTGGGTTCTTAAAGAGGAGCTCCAAAACTTTAAGAAAGAGAAAATAAGGATTACGGTCATTGGCAAGAAAGAACTTCTACCGGAAGATATCCAAAAACAAGTGGCGCTAGCGGAAGAAGAAACAAAACATTTTTCCGGTTTTCATTTGATATTCGCAATTTCTTACGGCGGCCGCAGCGAGATACTCTATGCGGTGCAAGGTATCATACGAGAAAACAAAAAAGAAGACGAAATTACTGAAGCGATGTTTTCCGAACACCTCTGGACTAAAGGCATTGATGATCCTGATATTATTATCCGCACAAGCGGAGAAAAACGATTATCCAACTTTCTTCCCTGGCAGTCGGTTTACAGCGAGCTGTTTTTTATTGACACACAGTGGCCCGATTTCAGCAAAAGAGAATTCCTCGCCATTCTTGAAGAATATTCTAAACGAGAAAAAAGAATCGGCCGGTAATACCGCCAAAATGAATCTTGTATAAAATCACAGAATATTTCAATTAAAAGCCCTCCCTCAAAACTTACAATTTACTACTTGGTGCCCTCGCCAGGACTTGAACCCGGAATTTCTGGTCCGAAGCCAGATGTGATATCCATTTCACCACAAGGGCGGTTTACGATGATAATTTTACCACAAATTTGAGTTTTTTCCACTCACTTATTTTATTTTTGCTAGCGAGGAGCAAAATGGAAATTAATTTCCATTTTGTCCGAGCGAAGCTAAAACGATTGA
>JBBTTJ010000015.1:0-5139 GCA_038064315.1 Patescibacteria group bacterium
CTCGTTCAGTGGGAGCAGTTGCACATCGACTGCCCCGGTGACGAGTACTCTCATGGCGCTGATGGCGACTTCTCGGGCGCGCCGGCTTTCGACTTCGACGACGGCAAGGTCAAGTTCTACACCCGCTGGTACAACTACGACCGCGAGAACTACTACGGTTCCGCGTCGGGCTTCGTCTCTTGATCCTTGAGTTCGCCGCAAAAATGGGGTTGTTCACGCTTCGACTGCGCTCAGCGCAAGTCAATACATCGTGGACAACCCCTTTTCTTTTTTCAAAAAAACAGAATCTTGATTTATTGCCGTTAAATTGTTATCATCCATTTCATGCTAAAAATACGACTGCAACGAACGGGAAAACGGGGACAGGCATATTTCAGGGTTATTATCGTTGAACATGCCAGAAAGCCGAGGGGCAAATTTTTAGAGTTGCTCGGTTCCTACGACCCTCATAAAAAAGATCTAAAAGTTAATATGGAAAAATTGAACGGGTGGCTATCCAAAGGAGCTCAAGTGTCTCCGACGGTAAACAACCTTCTTGTAAATTACAAATACTGGGACAAGCCCAAGGTACAGAGCTGGAAGCCAAAACATAAGGAGCAGTCGCCCGAAACTAAAACAGGGATTCCTTCTGCGGCGCAAGCTTCCGCTGAAGTCCCAACTCCTTAGTTTCAACTATTATGGAGTAAAAACCGCTTGGCGGTTTTTTAATTTGAAAGCGCTCTTGATGCTTGATTCTTAATACCTAATACCTAATACTTCTGGTATGTGCGGAATTTTTGGGTTTGTATCTAAAGATAAGGTAAAAGCCGTGCCTCTTATTTTAGACGGCTTAAAGCGTCTTGAGTACAGGGGCTATGATTCGGCCGGTTTGGCTCTGCTCACCGATAAAGGTGTTTATTGCCGCAAAAAGGCGGGCAGGATTTTTGAACTGGAAAAAGTCGTTAATGACGGCATTGAAAGTAATATCGGAATCGGTCATAGCCGATGGTCTACGCATGGCGCTCCGAACGACAAAAATGCTCATCCTCACCATGATTGCGCCGGCAAAATTTATTTGGTCCATAACGGCATTATTGAGAATTTCAAAGAGCTAAAATCCAAACTTGAAAAAAGAGCTCATGTTTTCAGATCGGACACGGACACTGAAGTCGTAGTTCACTTAATAGAAGATTTTTCAAAAAATTACAGTTTTGAAGAAGCGGTCCGGCTGGCGCTCAAGTCAATAATCGGTGCTTATGCTTTTGCCATAATTAATATAGATAATCCGACTACCATGATTGTGGCAAGCAACTCAAGCCCTCTTCTCATAGGTTTTTCGGATTCTAATAAGTTTGTCGCCTCGGATGCCTCGGCCATATTGCCTCATACGAGAAAAGTCGTATACCTGGCTGACGGAGAGTTTGCCGTTATTACGCCATCGGACTTTCGCATTGCCACGCTTGACAGAAAAGCCGTATCGCGCGGCCAGGAACTTATAGAGTGGTCGCAGGATGAGGTCAGGAAGAACAAGTTCCCTCATTTTATGCTCAAAGAAATATATGAGGAGCCGGATGCCGTAGAGAACGCGATAAGAGGCCGGCTGATCATAAAAGAAGGACTTGCCAAACTTGGCGGGCTTGAGTCGGTTGAAAATAAAATAAAACGGCTGAATCGTATTATAATTTCCGCTTGCGGCACGGCGTATCTATCCGGACTGACCGGAGAATATATGCTTGAAGAATACGGCGGAATACCGGTTGAAGTTGAATATGCTTCCGAGTTCAGATATAAAAAACAGAAATTTGACGCAAGGACGGCGCTTTTATCAATAAGCCAGTCAGGCGAAACAGCCGATACGCTCGGAGCCTTGAAAGAGGCGAAGAAAAAAGGGATTCTTAATTTAGGTTTGGTAAATGTGGTCGGTTCTTCCATTGCCCGCGAGACCGATGCCGGGGTATATAATCATGCCGGTCCTGAAATCGGCGTTGCGTCAACAAAGGCCTTTATTTCCCAGCTGGCGGTATTGTCGCTTCTGACGCTTTTCATAGGCCGACAGCGGGATATGTCTTTGATAACCGGAAAACAAATTGCTTCTGAATTAGCGGCTTTGCCTGAAAAAATGAAGAAAATATTAAAATCAGCGCCGAACATCAAAAAAATAGCAAGAAAGTATCATAAGTATGAGCATTTCTTTTATCTGGGGAGAAAGTATAATTATCCGGTTGCTTTGGAAGGAGCTCTCAAACTGAAAGAGGTCTCGTACATTCACGCTGAAGGATATGGGGCGGGGGAAATGAAGCACGGGCCTATAGCCATGATAGATGATAATGTTCCAAGTATGATAATTGCTCCTTATGACAGCGTTTATGAAAAAGTGGTCAGCAATATTCAGGAAATAAAGGCTAGAAACGGAAAAGTTATTGTAATCGCCACGGAAGGCAATAGCGAAATTAAGAAAATAACCGATGATGTTATTTATATCCCCAAGACACTTGAAATGTTAACGCCGATGTTGTCAGTTATGCCGCTTCACCTCTTTGCTTACTATGTCGGCGTGATGCGTGGACATGATGTTGATAAGCCAAGAAATCTTGCCAAGTCGGTAACAGTTGAATAATTATGATAATAGAAGGAAAATTAATATCTAAAAAGATTTTGGAAGAACTGAAGGGAGAGATACGACAAAAGAATTTGAATCTGTTTTTGGCGGCTGTTTTGGTGTCCGATAATCCAGGAATCAGAAAATTTATTGAACTAAAGGGCAAAGCGGCAATGGAAGTCGGCATAGATTACAATATCTTTGAATTCTCGGAGAAAATATCGGAAGAAATGCTCAAAAATGAGGTAAGAAAAATAGTAACGGATAAAGGCAATAACGGAGTATTAGTTGAACTGCCTCTTCCCAAAGGAATCAACGCCCAGAATATTTTAAATGAGATAACTATAGATAAAGATGTTGATGTGCTGTCGCGGGAAGCCCAGGATAGTTTCTTTTCAAATGAATCCGGCATCTTGCCGCCGGCGGTTGAAGCAGTAAGAACTGTTTTAGAATTTTACAAATTTGAAGTCAAAGGCATGAAAGCCGCCGTTTTCGGATACGGACTTCTTGTCGGGAAACCTGTCGCTTACTGGCTGTCGCAGAACGGCGCTGATGTCTCCATCATAGATGAGAATACGAAGAATCCTGAAAAATATTCTTTGGAAGCGGATATTATTATATCCGGGGTCGGCAAACCGGAGTTTATCGGAGGTGATATGGTCAAAAAGGGCGTAGTAGTGATTGATTTTGGATATGAGAATAAAGATGGCCGTATGGTGGGTGATTTCAAGTTTGATGAAGTTGCGCCGAAAGCAAGTTTGATAACTCCTGTGCCGGGCGGCATGGGGCCGGTGGTAGTGGCGGCGGTGCTAAAGAATTTAATTAAGCTAAATTCCTGAAAAGTAAATTATAATAAAAAAATGCTATTATATTCTTATATATTCTTTAAATAACATCTATAAGGTATTCTATTCTTATTGATATTTATACAAAACACTGTATAAATATCAATAAGAATAGAATACCAAGCAGAGCATAGAGTATTAAACATTGTGTAATTAGTATCATTTTATACAGTGTTTTGTATAAAATGATACTAATTACACAATGTCACTTATATTCATAAATTATGTTAAAAAAACTCAAAATAGGCGTACTGATGGTTTATTTATATTCTCCTAATTATTGGAAGATTTACAAACAAGCGGTGCCGCTATTCTCTTGCTGATGGCGGTCAGAGAGAATAAAAGAAGAATAATACTCAATATCCCAAATTCTCCGCCTTTCAGCGGCAGTATAGCCAGCGCGCCTGCGGCGCCAAAAGACGATAGCGCGGCGCTCAATATAAATGAACCACAGGAGGCGCATCCTATGCCAAGTATACCGCTTGCTATGCCGCCGAATCCCGTGGCGACATCCTGCCCCGCAAGCCGCATCCGGCTTTGTTTTAAAAAAAATATAACCATTGCCATATTTACTCCAAAGAGCGCGGCAATCGCAATAGTATATCCGGCGGATAGAAAACTGAAATTCGTACTTATGCCGCCGAGTAAGCTTACGGCAATTTTAATCTTTGCCGCAAGTGGGACGCTTGAAGAGCTAAACACATCACCGATGAGGCCGAAGTTCGGAAGCCAGACGGCAAAAACAAACGCGCCAACCGCAAGCGCGCCCGCAAGTATAATGTAATTAGCATTGGCGAATACCTTGCCAAAGGCAGTTTGTAAATTTTTGATATTCACCTTGTTAATTAATTTTCCTGAATGGCAAGCTCTATAAGCTGTTTGACCGTCTCATATGGTTGCGCGCCTGACAGCGGATATTTCTTGCCGCTTTCCGTTATCACAATACTCCAAGGCGTGCCGTTGCCTCCGGTTGCCGCCGCGTTGTCAATATTGTCCTGAATGTGTTTGTCGTACTTTTTGCTTGCGAGGCATGAATTAAACTTTGTTTCGTCAAGCCCAATTTCTCGCGCGATTTGCGGCAGTACGGTTGTTATGTCCGTTTGGTTATTGGACGGAGTAAGTTCAAAGAAACGGTCGGTGTATTTCCAAAACGCGTCGTTTCCGCCAAGTTCATTCGCGCATTCGCCGGCGACCGCTTCCGTTCTGGCTTTTGAATGAAGAGAATCAAGCGGAAATTGGCGATAAACCCACGCAACTTTGCCGTCTTTGCCGTATTCATCAATGATTTGCCTCATAGTGGAATGAAAGCGTTTGCAGAACGGACACTCCATATCGGAATACTCAATTATTTTAATTAAGGCATCCGGATTACCGAGGATGTGGTCTTCACTTGTAACCGGAGCCACATTTTCCAGCGACGCGGAAAGTTCCGCTTCTCCTTGCAGGGCGTTTGTCGGCGCCGTAATGCCTCTTGCGTCTCCTTTTTGACCGAGATAAACGGCGCTTGCAATCAATGCGCCGGCAATAACAATCGCAATCGGCACCGCGAGATTATTTTTAGACGGCATTGTTTGCGAAATATTTTCTTGTTCCATAGTCCTATGTTTAAAATTATATCGCAATAAATCAGAAAAGCATAAAAACCGTTAAGTTCTGTATTGGTGCCCGAGGTGGGAGTTGAACCCACAAGTCCGTAAGGACACACGATTTTGAGTC
>JBBTTJ010000016.1:0-14827 GCA_038064315.1 Patescibacteria group bacterium
CTCTTTGTTTTAAAAAAGAATGGTTAATCTTTTTAAAAAAAATAAGTGGTTTTTGATTATTTTTGCGGTATTTATTTTTACCAGGTTTTTAGGGCTTGGCCAGATTTATCACCAAGATGAATACAGGTGGGCAACCATAGTAAATCCCGCCTTTGAAGAAAGTTTAGGTTCTCATCCGCCGATGAACAGATTAGTCCTTGGTTTGGCCGGGCGTGTTTTTGGTTATGACAACTTAAGGGTGGCGCCTTTTGTTTTCAGTATTCTTAATCTATGGCTGATTTATTTCATTTCTTTGAAACTTTCCGGCAACAAAAAAACTGCTTATATTGCATCCGGTCTTTTTACGGTCAATATCTATTCGCTTATCTCAAATCTTCAAATTGATATTGACGGGGCTCTTTTGCCGTTTTTTGTCTTGGCTTGCTATTATGCTTATTTGAATTTATCGGGCCGGGAAATAACAAAGAAATGGATTTTTATATTTTTTGCGGCTGTAGCGGGCGGACTTTTAACTAAATTAAGTTTTTTGTTATTCATCGGAGCGCTTATCATTGATCAGTTGCTGGGCGCGTATTACTCTGAAGATAAGGCAGGTTTAAAGATTATTTTAAAAAAGGCGCGGCCTTGGGTGGTGGGATTTTTGGCTGTTTCGGGGGCATTTTATTATTTTTACGCTACTCGATTGGGTGTTGTTATTGAGTATGCTTGGCACTTCAAAAGTTTAAATTTTGCTTCAAGGGCTTACTTTGATCTTATATTTAAAATATTTAAATCGTTTGTCTGGCTTTCGCCTTTACTGGCTCTGCCGGTCATTTACGGGTTGTTTAAAAAAGAATTGTTAAATAAGTACAGGTTGTGGTTTCTGTACTTATTTTTGAACCTTGTTTTCTATTTGGTCCTATTTGATTTTTCAACCTTAACCGTTGAAAGATATTTTATGTTTATGGTTGTCCCGGCTGTTCTAATAAGCGCCGAAGCGGTGTCTGTTCTGCTGGAAAAGCAAAACCCCCGCAAGAATTTTTACATCATGGTTGCCGCAGTTTTTATTCTGATTTCCTACTTAATTTTATCTTTACCGCATGATGTTATCCCGCTTAATCCCAAAGAAGCGTATCTGGACAGGGTTAAGTCGCTTGATCTCAAATTCCTGATACCTTTCACCGGCGGTTCCGGGCCGTCCGGGTTTTATTTTTCGGCTTTGTTTATTATGTTAAGTTGGCTGGTTGCCATTGTCTCTTTGGCACTGGCTGTTTTAAAAAAACAAAAAAGCATATTCTTAACCGTTTTCGTTATTATCGGGCTTGGATATAATATTTTTTTTGGCGGCGAATATTTGTTTGGTTCCGTATACGGGAGCGTGGATAAAGTGGCAAAAGAAACAATAGAATATGTCAATTCCGAAGACGCTATCGGAAAGGTCATTACATATTACGATATAGGAGCTTATTATTTGCGTTTGAGCGGAAAATATTATTCCAGATTTTATACTGCGCCAAAGCGGGACTATACTCCCAAGATAGCAAACTACAGAGGCCAATACTTGATAGTTGACTTTCCGGCCATTGATAAGGGCGGGCGGTACTGGCCCTTGATAGCCAAGTGTCCCTTGATTAAACAATTCCGGGACAAAATGGTTGAATCATATATTTTTGATTGTTCTAAAATATAGACAAAACTGTGTTTTTCTGATAATAAGGTATAATATCAAAAATTAAAAAAGGAGATGAAAAAGTTCAAAAAAGCTCTAATAACCGGAATTACCGGACAAGACGGATCCTATCTGGCGGATTTGTTGTTGAAAAAAGGATATGAAGTCCACGGCATAGTGCGCAGAGCGAGTACTTTTAATACCCAAAGGATTGATCATCTGAAAAAACACAAAGATTGCGGTAAACTCGTTCTTCATTACGGGGACTTAGGCGATGCGGCATCTATAAATAATGTTTTAATGAAAGTGAAGCCGGATGAAATTTATAATCTTGCCGCCCAGTCTCATGTTAGGATCAGTTTTGACGTGCCGGAATATACTTCTGATATAACCGGCCTGGGAACATTAAGAATGCTTGAGGCAATGAGAAAACACTGTCCGAAGGGGAAGTTTTATCAAGCGTCTTCTTCGGAAATGTTTGGCGATGTGTCGGAAAGTCCGCAGACTGAAAAAACGCCGTTTAATGCCCAAAGTCCCTATGGTATAGCTAAGGTTTTTGCCCATGAAACATCTTGTCGATATAGAGATGCCTACGGATTATTTATTTGTTGCGGGATACTGTTTAATCACGAATCTCCTAATCGGGGAGAGAATTTTATTACTCGCAAGATAACGGCGGGTGTAGCCAATATCATGAAAGGCAACTCTAAGGAATTATCCCTTGGCAATTTAAACGCAAAACGCGACTGGGGTTATGCGCCGGAATATTGTGAGGCAATGTGGCTTATTCTTCAGCAAAAAAAACCGGCAGATTTCGTGATAGCTACCGGAGAGAATCACTCTGTCAGAGAATTTGTTCAGGAAGCTTTTAACCATGTCGGAGTTGATATCGTCTGGAAAGGCGAAGGACTAAACGAGAAAGGCATTGATAAAAAGACGGGAAAAGTTTTGGTAACTTTAGACCCCAGGTATTTTAGACCAAATGAGGTTAATCATCTTCTCGGGGATTATTCAATGGCAAAAAAAATACTTGGCTGGAGGCCGAAAATTAAGTTCAAGCAACTGGTCAAAATAATGCTTGACGCTGATATTAAAAGGTTAAATAACTTGACCACAATATAAAAAACAAGTATGGTAACGATGCTTGATTTAAAATTTAAGGAGTTTTTTAAAAATGAGAGCTATTGTTACCGGCGGGGCTGGATTTATCGGGTCACATCTGGCAGGTTTGCTTTTGGAAAAAGGCCATAAAGTCATTGTTTTGGACGACCTTTCTTCAGGTAATCGGGATAACATTCCCATTGGAGCGGATTTCCGAGAATTTGACATAAGCAGACATGGGTTAAAAGATATATTTGCGGGAGAAACAGCGGACTGGATTTTCCACCTGGCCGGTAAGGCAAGTATCGTGCCTTCCATCAAAAATCCGGAAATTTATCACAATGTAAATGTAACCGGTACCTTAAATGTTTTACAGCTTGCGCGAATACTTCGCGCCAAAAAGTTCATTTATGCCGCTTCCGGTTCTTGCTACGGTATTCCTCAAAAGATACCCACTTCCGAGAACTGCAAGGTCAGTCCGATGTACCCCTATGCTTTAACTAAATACATAGCCGAGCAGTATGTTGCTCACTGGAGCAGCGTTTACGGTCTTTCTTTCATATCCCTTAGACTCTTCAATGTCTTCGGTCCCAGGATGAGTCTATCCGGCGGATACGGCGGATTATTCAGTACGATTTTAGCGCAGAAATTTAATAACCGACCGGTGATCACGATCGGCAATGGGGAACAGCGCAGAGATTTTGTTTATGTTACGGATGTGGCAAGAGCTTTTCTGTCAGCCGCAGAATCAGATATTGTTAATGAGGTTTTTAACATAGGTCAGGGAGATTCTGTTTCGGTGAACTACATATTAGATCTTTTGCGCATAAAAGAAAATGATGTCAGGAGATTGCCGGACAGGCCGGGAGAACCCAAAGAAACAATGGCGCTTATTTATAAAGCAAATAAAATGCTTGGGTGGAAACCAACGGTTTCCTTTGAGGACGGGCTTGCTTGCATGGCGGCTGATACGGATTACTGGAAAAATGGCAGGGTTTGGACATGGGAAGAAAGCGTTGAATCTCAAGAGGACTGGTATAGATATTTAAGACGCAAAAGTAAATAATTTAAAGATTGACTTTTGCGTGAACTTGCCATAAAGTTACGGCAAGTTTTTTAATAATTAAATATACAAGAAAGGAGCGACATGAGTTCAATCTGGAAGGAAAAGATCAAGTCTCCGACCGAGCTCGCGGTTATTATACAAAACAAAAAATCCCAAGGGAAAAAGGTGGCGCAGTGCCATGGCGTTTTTGATTTGTTGCACCGCGGACACCTTCACCAATTTGAGCAAGTTAAGTCTAAAGCCGACATTCTGGTTGTTACTCTTACGGCTGACCAGTTTGTGTTAAAGGGTCCGGGGAGGCCGGTTTTTAATCAAAATATAAGAGCTGATATGTTGGCGGCTCTGGAGTTGGTTGACTTTGTGACCATAGTTGAATCTGTTAACGCCATAGGAATTATTAAGCTTTTACAACCGAACTACTATGTAAAGGGCCAATCATATCAAGAAGCATACAAAGATATTACAGGAAAAATAGGGCCGGAGGTTGAAGCAATCGGCGCCGTGGGCGGGGAGATCATATTTACCAACGAAATGCCCATAAGATCTACGCCTCTGCTTAACAGTTATATTGATCCGTATCCGGAGGATGTTTTACTGTATCTTGATCTGTTCAAAAAGAAATATTCTTTTGCGTCGCTTTTAGATATGGTCAATCAGTTTAAGAATCTTAAGATCCTTCTGATCGGTGAAACAATTATTGATCAGTATGACTATGTTGAAGCGATGGATATATCATCCAAGGGCGGAATAATGGCGACAAGACATTTGAGTTCGGAGTCATTTGTCGGCGGTATATTGGCCTGCGCTAACCACATGGCAACTTTTTGTTCCACTGTTGACGTGATTTCGGCTATCGGAACGCGTAATAGTTATGAAGGATTTATATTCCGGTCCTTAGCCGAAAATGTAAAGCCATGGTTTTTGAATAAAGAAGGAACGGATACTCTTGTTAAAAGAAGGCAAGTGGAAAATAACTACTTTACCAAACAGAGCGAGACATATTATGGCGACGAAAGCTGTCTTAAAGAAGAAGAAGAAAAAAAATTACTTGCGCGCCTAAACTCTGTTATGAATTGTTATGACTTGATATTCATAGTGGATTACGGACACGGGCTTTTAACGCCGAGAATTGTTGATTTTATTTCTACGCCATCCCATAATCCTAAACTTGCCGTTAATGCTCAAGTTAATAGCGCCAATAGGGGTTTTCACCTTATAACAAGATATCCCCTCGCCGATTTTGTGTCGTTAACTCAATTTGAGGCTAGAATCGCTTTTTCCGATAAAAAATCAAGTCCTCAAGATTTGGCTGAAAAGTTGTTGAAAAAACTCGGTGCATCAGCTGTGGCTTTAACCCTTGGCCGCAAGGGGTCGGTCCTATCCGATAGAAGCAGTTTCTGTTCTACGCCAGGTTTTTCTAAGCAAGTTGTGGATACGGTGGGCGCCGGGGATGCCTTTTTTTCTCTAGCCGCGTTATCTTATGTTTCCGGTTTTAGCATTGAATTTACCGGTTTTGTCGGAAATCTTGCCGGCGCTTTGTCTACTACATATATAGGCAACAAGTCCTCCGTTACGAAAAGCATGTTTTTAAACTTTGCCCAGACCATTTTGAGCTGAAAAGGAGAAAGCAAGTGGTGGCAGTGACTAAAAACTTCGATCTTGCTCTTAAAAATTATGTTTTGGAGATCAAAAAAGGGATAGATAATGCGCGAATTATGCTTGGGACTGATTTGTTTAATCCCGTGTCGCATCAAGACGGTTTAAACACTCTCTTGAATTTGCTGGTTGAATGCAGGTTAATGGGCAATAAGGTCATATTTATAGGTAATGGCGGTAGCGCGGCAATTTGCAGTCATATGGCTATAGATTTTTTAAATGCCGGCAAAATAAGAGCCATCGATTTTAACAGCGGGCCGCTGATTACTTGTTTGGCCAATGACTATGGTTTTGAGAATCTTTTTGCTAAAGCCATTGAGATACATGGCCGCAAGAATGATGTCATTATCGCCATTTCCAGTTCTGGCAGGTCTCAAGACATACTTCGCGGGGTTGAAGCAGGCAAGAAATTGGGGTGCAAGGTCGTGACGATGTCCGGGTTCCTTGAGAATAATCCATTGTCGGTTATGGGTGATATTAACATGTATATATCAGCATCAAAGTATGGAGAGGTTGAGGTCTCCCATTACTTTATCTTGCATTTCTTGCTTGATTGTCTTACTGAAAAAATCCCCGCCGATTAGGCGGGGTTTTGTTTTACCACAATGTTCATGAGTATTGGGATTTATCAAATTTTTGAAGAGCCACCGAGCATCTGATTGGTCGTAGTATTATGTATTTTGGGCTTTTTATAAAGATTTTTGCCGGGAGCGCGTTTTTTCCACTCAAACTGCAAACTCCTGATTAGATTTTTAATTAGATTCTTTACCGTGAATTTCATCGGATACACTCTGAATATGTTAAGGTATCCTTTTGTTAAAAAATACATCAGGAAATATAATTTTGACAATCTCCATTTGATAAGATGGTTAACCGTAATGTTTCTCATCCAAGGGAAAGCCACACAAACTGTTCCCAGCATCGCCAGGTTGTTTTGCATCAATTTTTCTTGTGGCGTAAAACAGTTGAATGGACTCTCGGCCGCGTAGCTTATATGAAGTTTATCGAAGTCAACCGGGCTGAACCAGCCGTTTTTAGTCACATACTCCGTTAGCTCGCATCCCGGATACGGATAGGCCGTTCCAAACTCAGCGAAATGAACACCCGCCTCTATATTTGTATCAAGGGATTCAATATCGTAATCCATTGCAGTTTTGCCTTGTTTTTCCATTTCTTCTTTTTTGACCGGTATGCCCAATATAGAATTGGCAAATGTTACTACCCCGTGTTTCTTGCAAAGCCCGAAAGCGTCAAGTATCTGTTGCCTGGTCATGTGTCTTTTAATGACATCGTTGCGAACATAATCGTTGCCGGCTTCTATTGACATGGTAAGAGAGTGCAGGCCGGCTTTTATAAGCAGTTTCAGAACTTCTTCGGTAAGAATATTGCAGCGCGTCAGACAGAAAAACGGTAAACCAACTTCTCTTGGATAGACCTCCGCGAATTCCTCAAGCCACGAATCTACTCCTCTTTTAACAAAAAACAGATCATCGTAGAATTTTACGAACTGCTTAGGCCATCTGGTAACAGTTTCTTTCAGTTCTTCACAGAGGCGCGAAACGCTTAGGCGGTTAAATATCGGACCCTTGCCTGCGTAAATTTTATTGAATTTCGGTTCAAAACAGTATGTACATTCAAAGGGACATCCTCGGGAAGCCATAAAGGAAAGCATTGGAAATTCGCCTAAATGCGTGTGGTTGTAGATTATTTCTCTATCAAAAAAAGGCAAGCTATCCAGATTTATAGTGCGTCCGGCGAGATGGTGTCTTCTTCCAATTTCTCCCGCATCCTTAAAACGTCCAAACCAGTTTTCTTTGGTAAATATATTCATTACCGCATTAACGTCACCATTGCTGTTGATTGCTCTTAGCAGATTGGGCCAGGCATCGTCGCATTCTCCGCTACCGACAAAATCAATATGGGGATTTTCTATAACTTCAGGAAAGAATGTGCAATGCGGCCCTCCCATAACGGTAATAATGCCCGGCGATATTTTTTTGGCAATTTCAGCGGCATTAAGATAATGAGACACGCCTCCGGTTATACAGCTTAGAGCTACGATATCCGGTCTTACTCTTTTTATATCTTGTTCCAGGTCATCTTGAGCCATGACGCTTAGGTATGTCGTATGCCCTTCTCGCCTGGCGAGAGCCGACATAAGTTCTATGTTCATCGGATCAATATATTCAACGGTTCTGGGGACAAACAGAATTTTCATTCAGTAACTCCATTAAGTTCTTTTTTAAAGGTTCAATATTCTTGCACCATACATTATCTTTTTTGATTTGGCAACTTAAAATCTTTGTGTTTTATTGACTTTTTATTTCGGTATTCTATCCTAGTCCGTATTGTTCTTTAATTTTGTGAGTTCAGGTATGTCTGATATCGGCGCTATTCCAATCCAATCAAAGATGAAGCGAGTGACTATACCCGTTTTGCAGGGCATGAAAGAGAGAAGCGAGGTTATTTGCGCTTTAAGTATTTACGACGCCATTCATTCGCGATTATTTGACAAAGCAGGAGGAGACCTTATCGTTGTTGGCGATTCTGCGGCTATGACCGTCCAGGGCCGGCAGAATACTCTTCCGATGACCATGGACGAAATGGTCAGATTTTGTCAGGCAGTTAGAAGGGGGACCGAAAGGTTGTTTATTATCGGCGATATGCCATTGGGTTCTTATGAGGTTTCTGATGAGGATGCCGTACGTAATTCTTTGAGATTTATGAAGGAAGTAGAACCAGCCTGCGATGCCGTAAAGGTTGAAACGAATATGGCGTATGTCAGGCGCATAAAGGCGATTGCCGATGTCTGTTTGGTTGTTGCGCATATTGGGCTAAATCCGAATAAAGCCGCAATGCTTGGCGGTTATAGGACTCAAGGAAAAACAAAAGAAAGTTTTCAGGAACTGCTTCAGGTGATAACTGCGGTTGAGAAGGCCGGCGCCTGCATGGTGCTTGTGGAATCTGTAACTGAAGAAATCACCCAAAAACTTAAGAAAGTAGTGAAGATTCCGGTTATTGGCATTGCCGCAGGCCGTAATCTTGATGGTCAGCTTGTAATCAGCTCCGATCTATTGGGGCTCTTCCAGTGGCCGGGTAATCCTCCTGTTCATTTTGAACAATATCGCACCCAGAGGCAGGGCATTACAGTCGGTGAAGCGACACTGGACGCGTTTAGGTGGTATGTAAAAGCCGTAAGGGAGAAAATATTTCCGAGTGATAAAAATATTCATCATCTGCCGGATGGTGAATTAAGACATATCTTAGAATCTGACTCTTAAGATGCCTGTTGATAAACGACATTGAATGTCGTTTATCAACAGGTTGTTTAGTCGGTTATTTATAAATAAAAAAACCCGCTGTTGCGGGTTTTTAAATACCTGATATTTCTTCAGAGCTTTTAACCGGACTGCCGACTATCATTACTTCCTTGAATTCATCACGGTCAATCAAAGGATGTTGATCTTCAATCGGTCTGCCGAATTCCAGTCGAGGGCAGATTTTTTGATGTTCGTCCAAAGTAACATCGCAAAGAGCCGGTCCACTCCAGCTTAAAGCATATTCAATCTTGTCCTTCATTTCTTTATGGTTATTAATTCTTAAACTCGGAATTCCATAGGCCTCCGCCACTTTTACAAAATCAGGACTGCTGTATCCGTCTCTCTCGGAAACGGCTAAGCAGCGCTTTTCAAGTTCGTCTTGGCTTTTTATATCAAACCAGGATTCAATTGTTTGTTTAATAATGCCGTAGCTCTTATTGTTGATAACGAATATTTTAATTGGCAGGTTGTGGTATTTTATGGTTTGCAGTTCCTGTATGTGAACCTGTAACCCCCCGTCGCCGATCAAACAAATAACAGGTTTTCTGTCATTGGCCAGACAGGCACCTATACTTGCCGCAAGCGAATATCCCATTGAAGACAGTCCCATGTTGGAGAAAACACGCTGACCTTCTTTAACTTTGTAGGCCTGCATTGTCCATATGAGATTGCCGCCGCAATCGGTTATAACCGGCATTTCAGCCGGCACGGTCTCCGACAGTTTTTTCATGAAAACATACACATTAACCGAACCTGTTTGCTGATAATATTCCGGCAATATCTCGGTAAATCTATCTTTATAATATCTTGTTTTGTCTCTCCACCGGTCTATGTCCAAATATTGAAGAGAGAGATTGAAAAATAGATCAAAGAATCTTGATAGTTCCGACTTAACGGGCAGATCAATCTTTACACTGCATCGTTCCAGCTCAAATTCGTCAAAGTCTACCATTATCTTGATGGCTTCTCTGGCAAAAGTTTTAGGTTCGCCGCCGGTTTGGCGGAGATTTAGCCGTGCTCCAAGAACCAAAACCAAGTCGCTGTTTTGAATCGTATAGTTTGCTTTTCTGTTCCCGTAACTGCCGATATTTCCCAAATAATACGGATGATCGTGAGACAGAATATCAAAACCGCACCATGTAACCACCGTGGGTACGCCTAACTTTTCAACAAGTTTTCGCGCTTGTTCCATTGTTCCCGAGTTTCTGACTCCGCCGCCGAGCAGGATTACCGGCCGTTTGGATTTTTTAATAAGATGCCAGGCATGTTTTACTTTAGTTTTAAGACAATCGTCGTCTGGTGTATTTATCTTTTCTAATTCAGGATTGAAACCGACCAGATTGTTCGGTTCTATATTTGCTTTTTGAACATCAAGGGGTATATCAAGCAAAACCGGACCGGGGCGGTTACTTTTAGCGATATAGACGGCTTTATCAAGGAAGTATCTAATCATGAGCGGATTATCTATGTATTCAGAATATTTTGTAATTGATTTTGTAATTGTAACTATATCCACTATTTCCCGTCCGCCCGGCCTTTCCTTAGAGCGGTTCCAACGCGACCGGTTTACTTGGCCGCAGATAAAAATGCAGGGGATTGAGTCGTTCCAAGCTCCGTCAATGCCGTTCAATAAATTGAGGGCTCCGGGGGCGTTAGTGGTAATAACTGCCGACAAACCGGCGAAGCGCGAATATGCTTCTCCGGCCATAGCCGCCACTTGTTCATGGTTAACCGGAATATGTTTTAATCTCGGCTCGTTATGGAAAGAATCAATAAGATTTACCGCGTAACCTCCCGTGACTACGAAAACATGTCTAATACCGAGCTCTGCCAGGTAATGGATCACATAATCTGAAAGCTTCATTATTTTCTCCAGTATTTTAAAGGACGATTGGCGTGATTATACCATCTAAAATAATCAAGTCAAAAATAAAAATCCCGCCTTGGCGGGATAAAAGTTACTCGAATTTTTTGTTGTATCGTTGTTCAAGCCATTCTTTAATGCGGCATTGAGTCCAGCGATGCCATGGTAATGATAAAAATCCCAGATTTTTCATCTCATGCCAGGCGTCATCGGCCGTCCATTCCATTTTTTCCACTCTATAAACAAAACACAGGCATCCGGTCCTGTCCCTTCCCTGCAGGCAGTGGATCAGGGACGGACAGTTGTTGGAATCGGATATGAATTCAAAGAAAAAATTGATCTCCGGTTTATCAGGCGGCCGGCCTGATTTTAAAGATATGTGACAGACAGTCAGTCCAAGTTTTTTGGCATGAGCCATTAATTCCGGTTCCCCGTGTTCTCGTAAAACTATAAGCGACTTTAGATTATAACGATTTACAAAATAGTTCAGTGCCGGTAAGGACGGCTGTGCTGACCGGAATAACTTATTCTTGGCGACTTCTGCAAACCGGAGCCGTTTTTCATATGATAACCATGGCTGACATATTTTCAGACGTTGCAGGACCTCTTTGGCCGTTCTTTTCAAGCTATCATCCTTTTTTGAAATATATTTTTACGATTAGTTTTAAAATCGTCCTGACAACACTGATTATATTTTGCAACTCGGTAGCTTTTGTTTTGCCGTAAGTTCTTATTCCTTTGGTATAAAAGGGAATTTGCGTGTAAGGCAGGCGGTATTTCTTTATTAAAGTCACTAAAATCTCTGCCATATAGGCAAAATTATCCGTATCAGGGCTTAACTCACGCAGAATTTTGGTCGGTATAACGGTTGTGCCGTTGTAATACCGTAACCGTAAACCGAATACCAAATTCATAAAAACCGTAAAACACTTTGAGATTATCCTGCGTTTAAACGGGCGTCGGCTCATATCGGCCTGATAGCCGATAACTATTCCATTTTCCGGAATATTATCCAGGAGGTTTTTAATTGACGCTCCGTGGAGAGTATTTTTGCCGGGTACCATCATGAAATAATCAAATCTGGCTACCGACAGGCCTTGCCTGTATTTATATCCCAAGTTTACATAGCTATTATTGTGTATGACTTTAACGCGGCTGTTTGACTTTGCAAGCCGGTCGGCAAGTTGCGGCGTTCCGTCAGTTGAACCGTCTTTTTCTACGGAGTCAATGATTATAATTTCCCAATCACTGATCTTGTCTGCTTCGTAAAGAAGTTCAATCTCATCGGATACATAGCGTACCGCCCCTCTCAGATTACCAGATTCTTTGTGGGCAGGCATAATTATACTTACCGTATTATTACGCATGACATACTCCCTGTTATGTAAAAGGACTATGGTCAATTTTATAATACAAAATTACAAATTATGCAAGAATTGTCTTGTCTAACCGTAAGTAATCTGTTATTCTTTTTCAACAAGTAAGCATCTTAACAGATTGGAGTCGGACAAAATGAGAGAAGAATTCAACAGTCAATTCGACAGTCAAAAAATAGTTTATCACCCCGATTGGATAAGAAGATGGCGGGAATATCCATTCTCTACGCCGCCTATTTATATGGAGATTTCTCCAATAGGCCTTTGCAACCATCGCTGTACATTCTGCGCTAAAGAGGTTATGGGTTATCCCAATCGCAGTTTGTCTGCCGGTCTTTTGGCCGGATTCATAACAGAACTGAAAAAGTTAAGAGAAAGAGACCCCGATGGGCTTGGCATAAAAAGCATAATGTTTGCCGGGGAGGGGGAGCCGACTCTCCATGTGGAACTCCAGAAAATTATAAAAACCGCGTTTGAAAATGGTATTGAAACTGCTCTGACAACCAACGCCACGGGATTAACTAAAAAATTTTCTGATCTGTCTCTTGAGCATTTATCATGGATTAAGGCAAGTATTAACGCCGGTACGAGAGAGACCTATTCGCTGGTTCATCAAACCTCTGAAACGCATTGGGATAAGGTTTGGCGCAATCTTGCAGAGGCCATAGAATTAAGAGCCCGGTTTGGCTATAAATGCGAGATAGGATGCCAGACAGTTTTGCTTGTTAATGATACTTTGGATGTGAACGGCCGTTTGGTGCCCGCTAATTGGCGCGAGGCGCCGCTTCTTGCCCGCAAAGCCAAAGAAGCAGGTCTTGATCATGTTGTCATTAAGCCTTACGGACAGAATCCATATAGTTTGGGGACGGAGAAAAGATACGGCCGGATGTCTTACGGCGGATTTATCAAAGAGCTCGATGATATTGAGGCCGAATTAAGAACACTCGAGGACGGCAGTTTTAAGATCGTATTTCGTTGGAAGGCGTTTCTTGATCATCAAGCGGCAGAACGGAAATACGAGAAGTGTCTCGCTACTCCCATGTCGTGGGCCTATTTGCAGTCGGACGGTATGATCATAAGTTGTGCCGCGCACAACAGTAATCCGGATTTTGATCTCGGGAACATTAACAGTCAAACTTTTGAACAAATTTGGTGGGGCGCGAAACGCAGACAGCATATAGAATTTATGAAAAATTTTGATATATCTGTTTGCCGTAAAAACTGCCGAATGCACAATGTTAATGAAGCCCTTGAGAGTTTAAAGAATGTCGGCAAGTCAGAGTTGGAAGTCCGACTAGTCCGGTTAAGGCATACGGACGAGCCTAAGAATGTGAATTTCATTTGAGGCCAACTATGCCTAAAATGATTTTGTTTTTGGGAGTTCAGTTATCCGGTAAAAGCACGCTTGCTAAAAAAATCGCTGAAATCGAAAAAATAAAATTTGTATCAATAGACGGAGTAAGAACCTATCTTTTTGGCCGGCTGTCCGGTCCCAAAGATTGGACTGATGACTATTCAGAGGTATTTTTTAACAGCCAGACCAGGACAGCTTATGACTATCTTTTCAAAATTATAAAACTTTATCTGGATTTGGGATTGTCTTTAGTGGTTGAGATGCCTCACCTGGGCGATCGTGAAAGTTTATTAAGAGAAATTATTATGAAAACAAGCGCGGATTTTAAGGTTATTTGGTGTTATATTTCACAAGATAGTGATGAAGAAATTAAAAAAAGAATCAACTTAAGGTCCGGGGACGCGGCGCCGGTAAGAATAGAAGATTATAGGATGTTTAAAAATAAGATTAAAAAACCGGAAGCAGAAAGTTTAGAGGTTGACACTTCACTGTCCTTTGAACAATGCTTGCACGACATAAGTCGCTATTTATTATAACGCCGGCGGGGCGTTTTTTATTTGACAGAACGCAACTTTTTCGTTATTATCCAACCAAGTTCAAGCCCATTGATAATTAGGAAAAGTGGGTGTCTAATGAATCTATGGAAATAAAAGTGATGCCTCCTATTACCATAATTGTGCCGGCTTATAAGAAAGCCAAAATTTTAGAATCATTTGTATCAGTAGTCACAGATGCATTGAAAAAACTCGGATTTAGAGATTATGAGATATTTATTATAACTAATCCTGATGAAAATGGAATTGACGATGAAACCCCTGCGGTTTCTAAGGCGTTAGAATCAAAAAATCCTAAAATAAGATCTTTTCATAACCGAGATTATGTTAATGTGGGATTCAAATATAGGCAAGGCATTAATATGGCAACTAAAGAATATGTTACTTGTATTTTTTGCGCCAGCGAGGTCAGCGAGAGAACCGTTCTGGCGGTCTTATCCCATGTAGGCGAGGCGGAAGTGATCTTGTCATATACTGCCAATATGGAGTCAAGAACTTTGTTCAGAAGAATACTTTCGCGAATATTCACCGGATTATGCAACCTTATGTATGGTCTTAATGTGACTTATTATAACGGTACTTCAATTTATCCACGGGCATTGTTGCAGTCACTGGATTTGAAGAATGACAGTTTTGCGTATAATGTTGAAGCGTTCGTATTGGCAATAAAATCTCACCCGAAGCTGACATATAGAGAAGTTCCGGTCATACTTGAACAGGGAAAAACAAGCGGAGCCGCTTTCAAACTGAATAATATCGTCGGGATAGGGAAGACGCTTTTAAGATTATTTTGGCTGGTCTGGTTCCAGCGCAGTCATTTGATAAAAAGATAACAGCTTTAAACAACGGGGAACCGTTGTTTTTTTTGTTTACATTTTTATCTTTTTA
>JBBTTJ010000017.1:0-6231 GCA_038064315.1 Patescibacteria group bacterium
TCTCGGGCGTGGCTCGGCGACCAAATCGTACTGATTTTTGGGCTCAAAACGGAACTGGTGATTTTCGGTGGGAAAATAAAATTTTTAATCATAGGATTTTTTAATGTTGAAACTCTTTGAGTTTCTTTTTTCGTTTTAGCTTGATTATTCTTGACATTTGAGCTAATGTAATTTCAGTATTAAGCTCGACAATCGGGCTTAATAGATCGTACATTCCCAACCAGAGAGGAGAAATACGCATGGAACTACAGATTGAAGTGGCAGGTATCCGATTGGAGCACCCGCTGATGAACGCGGCGGGGACGTGCAAGTTACTGGAGGACGTGAAGAATCTTTCGCGCTCGGCCAGCGCAGCCATCGTGGTCGGTTCAATAACGGTGGAGCCGAGAACCGGCAATAGCGGCGATGTCTACTGGGCGGGGCCGATGTTCTCGCTCAACTCGCTCGGTCTTCCAAATCGTGGCGCGTCGTACTATCGGGAAGTCATTCCCGAAATGGTCGCTGTGGCTCACGGCGAAGGCAAGCCACTTTTCGTGAGCGTGGCTGGCTTCTCGCCCGAGGAGTACGCAGACCTCGCAGAGCTGGTCGTTCGTGGCGGAGCAGACCTCGTGGAGCTGAATCTCGGCTGTCCGAACGTGTGGCAGGGAAGCGCACAGAAGCGTATCGCCTGTTTTGACCCCGCACTGGTCGCCGAAGTGCTTCGCCGTGTTGAGGATAAAGTTGGAACCGATGCGAAAGTGTCGGTTAAGATTTCTCCTTTTTCGGACCCTTTCGCGCTCGCCGAAGTAACGCAGGTCATCGGCGCATCCAAGTTGGTGAAGGTCGTTACGACTGTAAATACCTTCCCAAATGCGTTCAGCTACAACGGCGCGAAACCGAGAATCACGCCCGGCGGTGGACTTGCCGGATTCGCTGGACCCGCTATGAAGCCGATCGGTCTCGGACAGGTTCGACAACTACGCGGAATTCTTCCGGAGCACATCCAGATCATCGGCGTCGGCGGCATCACGCACGGCGGGGACATTCGAGAATACCGCGAGAGTGGCGCTGTAGCAACGCAAGTGGCTACAGCCTATCTCGAACGGCATGAGCAGGTGTTCAGTTCGCTCCTCGGTGAACTACTCGAAACTGCGAGTGCATGAATTGCTCGCAGATAATCGTCCCACGGGACGCTCATTGGAAACAGTGGGCGTCCCTCTCTTTTCTTTTTTAAGAAACTGGACATTGAAATTTTTTGATATTCTTGATACATTTTAGGTATTCGCTTTGTGAATTCTTAGATTATAAGATTTATTTGGTATTTTATGAATGACCGAAAATCACAATTATATTTTTTGCTGATTATCCTTGCCGGAACTTTTATTCTTGCTTTTTTTATCTTTCGCCCCTTTCTTTACGCGCTTGCCCTTGCGATGGTTTTTGCGATTGTGTTACAGCCAGTCTATAAAAAAATATTAAATATAACTTACGGACGACAGGGACTGTCGGCGCTCATTACCACTCTTATCGTTATTGCTTTTATTTTTACTCCGCTTATGTTTTTAGGAGCGCAAATATTTCAGGAATCTCAACAAGTGTATTCTTCTCTCATTGAGAACGGCGGAGGGAATGCTGTTATTAATATCTTTAATGATTTGCTGGATAGCTTCCGAAATAATTTTCCCGCTCGACAGGAATTTTCCCTAAATATTGACCAATATCTTAAGCAGGGTTTAAGCTGGCTAATCCAGCATATCGGTTCCATATTAGGAAGCTTCGCAAAAATGGCGGTTAGCTCATTTATATTCCTTGTCGCTCTTTATTATTTGTTAAAAGACTGGCATAAATTTAAAACTGCCGTTATCTCCTTAAGCCCGCTTGCGAACACTGACGATGAAGCGGTTTTTCAAAAACTGGAAATGACAATTAACGCGGTTATAAAGGGGAATCTTTTAATCGCGATTACGCAGGGAGCCTTAACCTCGGTAGGATTCTTTATTTTTGGAATTCCTAACGCCGTCCTTTGGGGAAGCGTCGCGGCTATCGCCGCGCTTATTCCGGGTATCGGCACCATGCTTGTTCTCGTTCCGGCTATTTTATTTCTCTTTCTGAAAGGCGATATGCTTTCGGGAGCCGCTCTTACCGCATGGGGAGTGACGGCGGTAGGTCTTATTGATAATTTTTTGGGACCCAAACTTATCGGCCGCGGAATGAAAGTGCATCCGCTGATTATTCTTCTTTCCGTAATCGGCGGTATTGGATTTTTCGGACCCATCGGTTTCTTGCTGGGACCGTTAAGCATAAGTTTGTTTTTTGCTCTTTTGGATATTTATTTTTCTTTACTGCGAACAGAATAAATATTGAGGAGTGGCGACGACGAAATACTGAGTAGAGCGCTACGAATGTAAAGCGCGGGCTGGCGTATGACGGTGGTACGACTGCTTTGGGAGCAGTTAGACTGGGTTCAACTCCCAGCAGCCCGACAAAAAGATACTTTCCGAATCTGACAGCCCAAAATCATAAAAATTATCCACAGTTACCACAATCCATTGACTTATAGCACTGAATATGCTATATTTATTATCATAATCAGGCATGGCGCTTGATGCCTCTACGGCGCAGTGTCGTGGAGAACTTGCACATTGAAAGGAGAAAACGGTATGAAGTACGGATGGAATTGCTATGAGAAAACCCCAGAGCCTGGCCCGATGGCGATCGTCGTTAAGGTCATTATCGCGGTCTTAGTGTTCGGCATCTCCGTCTCGGTCACCGTATACTGTCTCGGCTAGTTCGTTCGATGAGGTGGCGAGGGTCACGCAGGAGGAGTTTGGACTTCGCGCGATGCTCGGAAGTACGAGTGGTTCAAAGACACGGCCGCCCAGCTTGAAAAGAAACAGGCGGACATCACGGTCTACGACGGACGCATGACGGCGATGAACGAAACCTACAATGATCTCGCTCGCCAAAAGTGGCCGCGTGAAGACCGTGAGCAGTATACCCCAGCACCTTGCGGATCAATTCGTTCATCACGAATCCCGCAAGGTGTTTTCTTTTTTCTTAAAAATCTCAAAGAACAATTTCTGCATAAGGCCACATACATTAACTGGACAAAGAATTTATATTATATTAAAATAGATGTAGATTTACAGCTGTTTTACTTTTTGAGAGGAGGGTGTTCTCTATGTCGTTGTTTAGTGAAATTTTGGAAAATATTGGCATTTGCGAAACCTCATTCCCGCCACTGATAGGTCATCTTTGGAATGAGGAATTGAAAGAGAATCAAAGACATATAATGTTGCGTTCGCCCGGCGCTATAAAAACTTTTCTCACATTTTATGCGGGGGACATACGGCTATACAAATTGGAAATATTTGTAAATGAGAAAATGCTTGCTTCACAGACTTACAGCAAAGTTGAATCTTGGGCGTTTGATAAACGCAAAAAATGCCTTGTTTTACTTAGCAATCACGGCAAGACAGAAATTTCTCTCACATAATTCATTTTAATAAGGAGGCAATCACCTCCTTTTTTTCAATATAGATCAAAATAAACTGTCACCTCAACGCGTCAATTTTTTTAGAGACAGCGCGCCACGCCTACGGGCGTGTCGCTTTCATCTTTCAGGGTTTTTCGGTAAAGTGAGTTGGAGCAAAGTTTAAGATTTCCGACTGAATGAAACCTCTGGCAAAAATTTTTCGCTTTTGCGATTATAATTTTGATGCGGCAAGCGGAAAAATATCGTTTAATTACCGTATAGAATTTTATAACCGTGAACCGTTGGAATTTACTGAAACTTTAGTTTTGCCGGATGTTCCTAAAAATCTAAATCAAGAATTGCTGAAGAAATTCCTTGAACCTTTGCAAATTATTTTGGGCATAAGTTATTATAAACTCTACTGTCCGCTCAAAATCGCAATCTCTTTTCATCTTTCACGGGAGCAAGCCGATTTTTGGAATATTATTTACAAAAAAGGCCTCGGAGAATTTTTATTTAGAAATAAGTTGGATCCTGAACGCCTGGCAAAGTTTCCATACTCTAAAATTAAAACGGAATGCATACGGGTTAAAACGCCGAACCGCGCGCTATTAGGTATAGGAGGCGGGAAAGATTCAATCGTTGCCGCCGAATTGCTGAAAAATTTTGAAACTGCGTCATTTTTAGTTGAGACGCAGAGAAACGATAAAATATCTGAAAAAATTACAGATAAAATCGGCAATCCCTCATTGATTATCCGGAGGATTCTTGATCCTAAAATATTTGCGGAACATGACGGAGCATATAACGGGCATATTCCGATTTCAGCAATTTTTGCTTTTATCGGCCTTCTGTCCGCGGCTGTTTACAAATACAAATATGTGATCGTCGCCAACGAACACAGCAGTAATTTCGGCAATCTTCAGTATCGTGGTGAAACAATAAATCATCAATGGAGCAAATCAATTGAATTTGAAGGATTGCTTCAAGAATATGCCAGAAAGTTCATCACTCCGGATATAATCTATTTCTCAATCTTGCGGCATTTTTACGAAATAAGAGTCGCGCGAATGTTTGCCGAACTGAAGGAATATTTCCCGCTATTTTCCAGTTGTAATAAAAACTTCAGGGTTTTCAAAGAGCGGGTAAGTTCTTTATGGTGCGGCGAATGCCCCAAATGCGCTTTTGTGTTTTTGATACTTGCTCCGTTTCTTAATAAAAAAGAACTTCTCGGTATTTTCCATAAAAATCTTTTTACCGATAAAACGCTTGCTCCGCTTTTTAAGGATTTGCTCGGATTCGGCAAGCTCACCGCAAGCGGCTTCGGCGGGAAAAAACCGTTTGACTGCGTAGGCACATTTGAAGAATCGCGAGCGGCTCTTTTTCTCGCTTCCAAAAAATTTAAAAACGAAATTATAATCAAAAGATTTCTTCCAAAAATAAAGAATCCCGAAAAACTTATAAAACAGGTCTTCGCGACGGCTCCGGCGTTGACGCTTCCGACTCCTTTTCGTTTTTTAGGAATTAATAATATTTGTATTTTGGGTTACGGAAAAGAGGGGAAGACTACCGAAAAATATATTAAGAAACATTATCCCAACTTAGAAATCGGCATTTTGGATCAAAGCTTGAGTAAAAATTATCTTGAACAACAGCAGAATTTTGATCTCGCGGTTAAAACCCCAGGAATTCCAAAAACTAAAATTAAAATACCTTATGTTACCGCCACGAATATTTTCTTTTCAGAAAATAAGAATTTCGTAATAGGCGTTACCGGCAGTAAAGGCAAAAGCACGACCGCAAGCTTAATTTATGAAATTCTTAAAGCTGACGGCAAAAAAGTCCGCTTAATAGGCAATATCGGAAATCCAATGCTGGAAGTTATTCTCAAAAAAGCTGACCCCAATGAAATTTTTGTCGTAGAACTATCCAGTTATATGCTTGAAGATATTGAATATTCTCCCGATATCGCCCTGCTCTTAAATCTTTTCCCGGAACATATGGATTATCACGGCGGAATTAAAAATTATTATGAAGCCAAGAAAAATATTTTTAAATTTCAGAAACCGGGCGATCTGGCGATACGGCCGCCGTTTATTGAAAGAATACCGCTTAAAAAAAGTGAAATCCCGTTACTTGGCCCTCACAATCTGAAAAACATTCAGGCGGCGGTTAAAGTCGCTCGGTTTCTTCATGTTTCCGATTCAACGATAAACAAAGCCGTCAAAAATTTTAAGCCCCTGCCTCACCGTTTGGAATTTGTCGGCATATTCAAAGGAATAAAATTTTATGATGATGCGATCTCAACAGCTCCCGAATCAACAATCATGGCCGTTAAATCGCTCAAAAATATCGGCACAATTTTTCTGGGCGGGCAGGACCGCGGCTATGATTTTCACGAACTGGAAAAAATTCTAAGGCAATATCGTATCCGAAACATCGCGCTGTTCCCGGAAAGCGGCGGCCGTATTTTGAACTCCCGTCGGGGTTTCAAAATACTTGAGACCCGAAGCATGAAAGAAGCGGTAAGTTTTGCTTTTCAAAATACCCCAAAAGGAAAAATTTGCCTTCTTTCCATGGCCTCGCCAAGTTATTCGCTCTGGAAAAATTTTGAGGAGAAGGGAAATTTATTCCAGTATCTTGCAAGAAATTATTAAAATTATAAATAGAGCAATTTACAATAACTCTGTTTTAGCATAAAATAGATTAGTTTTTATGGGGCTTATGGTGTAACGGTTAGCACAGCAGTTTGTGGAACTGCGGGCGAGAGTTCAACT
>JBBTTJ010000018.1:0-5774 GCA_038064315.1 Patescibacteria group bacterium
TCTCACAAGACGCGGGTTCAATATATAAGGAACTTTCGCCTCATCTAAAAATTCCAAAACATGTTTAAAATGGCTCTTGCATTCATCATCCAAAAAATCAACTGTTTGAGGCGCTTCTTTGGCTAGTTCTATACATTCCGCCTCTTTACAATCAAGCAATCTAAGCATATTGGTTTTAAAACGATTTTTGCAATTGGAACACAACTTTTTTAATCTGGACTTATAGTAATCTTTGAGGGCCTTTATATATCCGGGGCGGCAACTTGAATCGCCCAGACTATTAATGTGGACATTGTAATTATCAAGTCCCAACATATCCAGCAATTTATAGCCCAGGAATATAAGTTCCGCGTCAACTGCTTCCGAACTGTCGCCTATTGTCTCAATTCCCAATTGATAGAACTGTCTGTATCTTCCGTGCTGTGGCTGGTCATGCCTGAACATAGGACCCCAATAAGACAATTTTACCGGATGGGGCCGTACATTCATGCCATTTTCTATATAAGCCCTGACCACTCCAGCCGTGCCTTCAGGCCGCAAGGCGAGAACATCGCCACCCTTGGTTTTGATGGTATATATTTCCTTTTCCATTATGTCGGAGGTCTCTCCCACCGAGCGCAAAAACAAGTCAACCGATTCCACCATCGGCGTGTCTATCCTCTCAAATCCGTAGTATTCCAAAAGCTGATCGGACTTTTTCTGTATGTATCTGAAATACTTTTGGTCCTCCGGAAGAATGTCGCGCATTCCTTTCGGCGCTTGTATTTGTCGTTGTTTGGCTATATCCCTGGATTTCGGATTGCGTATTACAAATTATTGATTTTTAACGGGTAATGCGTAATGCGTAATAAATTAATATGTTATTGATTGTATCTTATCAAATCTATTAAATGGCCACGCCCTTATAAATGCTTTCCCGGTTATTAATGTTTTGTTCACCGGCCCCCAGCGTCTTGAATCAGAACTGCGAAGACGATTATCTCCCAGTACGAAATATTCGTTACCGTCCAGCCGCATAAGCATATTTCCGAGGGTTTCCTGAACGGCATCCAAATACTCCTCGGATATAACAAAACCGTCGGGATGATCAACATTGTATATCATAACTTCGTTGTTTTTGATCTCTATCGTCTCGCCGGGCAGTCCGATTACTCTTTTAATGAAGAATTGGCTCTTATCCCCAGGGTATCGGAATATTATCACGTCGCCTCTGGCCGGTTCCGAAAATCTATAGGATAATTCGTCAACCAGCAGATAGTCGCCATCCTCAAAATTCGGCTCCATTGATGCGCCTTTCACAAAAAACGGCTGGACAAGATAATACCTTATCGGAAGTATAATGGCAAGAGAAATGACAACGACTTTTATCGTTTCCCAAATAAAAGCCAGCACTTCGTTTTTAGAGGATGGATTTTTTACCTCATTTTCCTCAATCATGGCATCATTATACATGAATTTTATAGCCGTTTCAACAGGATGATTTTAATGGTTTTATTTACATTTTTTCAATAAATACCTATCATATTAGGAATGACCGCAAAGCTTATAATCGGCATCGGCAATCCTGACGAACAATACCAAAGTACCCGGCACAATGTCGGATTTATGTTTTTGGATTATTTTGCTCAAAAACTGGAGGCCAATGATTTTGAACTTGAAAAAAAACTTAACTCTCTGGTTTCAAAAACAAAGTTAGAAAAAACTCCGGTAATATTGGTCAAACCCCAAACATATGTGAATAAAACAGGCGAAGCGGCGGCGAAACTTAAAAACTTTTATAAAGTTAAGCCGGAAGACATTATCGTCATACAGGACGACTTAGACATTCCTTTCGGCAATACCAAACTCTCCTTCAGCAAAAACTCCGGCGGACATAAGGGTATAGAATCAATAATAAAGGCCCTTAAAACAAAAAATTTCTATCGCCTGCGGATAGGTCTCGGCGTCAAAACTCTCCAAAAAGCGCGCCAGCAATCGGATAAAAAGAGAGATGAGTTCATCAGGAACTATGTGCTTTCAAAATTTTCAAAAAGCGAATCGGAAAAATTAAAAGAAATATTCAAAGAAACATACGATAAATTATCAAGTATTAAGTGAAACTATAACTAAAAACCCGCTTAAGCGGGTTTTTAGTTTGAATAGCTATTCAAACTTACTCAAAAACTTGCATGCTTGAGTCAAGTTCGAGGCGCAAGCGAAGCCCGAACCGAATCATACTTATAGTATGAAGAGGGAGGACTGGAGCTTGCAACAAAGAAATTGACAAAGCCCAAAGGGTCGGTAGCCAATAATAAAAAGTTATCGGCCCGACACGCAAGTTTTAAACTAATCTTCAATTCTCTTTCTCAATTTGCCTATAATCTCGTCGGCATGTTTAACTCCGCCCATACCAAAGGAAAGGCCTATGGCCAATGAGACGGCGGCCACAAAACCGATAATCACTATCCTTATAATATCTTCAGCGACTCTTAATTGAGCCAAAGCAATAAGAAAAGTGAACACAAAAACCGACCACTTCGTCAAAGCGCCCAGGAAATTGGCAGAAACCAATCCCGCCGCTTTAACTGACCCTCTTACCACTCCTTCAAGGAATTTCGCAAGCAATATGCCTATTAACAATATAATAGCCGCGACAATTACATTAGGAATGTAGGACACAACTGTTCCCAAGAATTCCGACACCTGGTCCAGACCAAGTATGTTGGTAGATGCCATCAAAAAGACGATAATAAAGAACCATTTAACCAACTCATAGAACAGCTTGGGCGTATCGAGCCGGAAACCTCCTTTTTCCCAGGCATGTCTGAAACCAACCTTGGCAAGGGCGCTGTCAACGCTAAGAGCCGTCACAATATGCCACGCCAACCTGCCCAAAAGCACGGCTATCAGCCAACCGACAATAAAGACGACTACGGCCGCAATCAAACGGGGAATGAATCCTGCAACACTAACCCATAGGGTCAATAACGATTCTCTCACAATATCCGATGTTACTGCTATTTGAAACATTAGTATGTAAACACCTCCTTTTATGTAAGAACCTGCATATTTACGGGCTATGCGACCATTGGCCGCTTAATAGCAATAAAAACGCCAGTTCTATTTTTATTAAAATCTACGATACAAATTATACCATTTTGCTCAATTAACCCCATAGGCAATGTTGATAAGTAAGAGACCCGTTTATGGGGTCTTTTCAACTTTTACTCTTTCAAATTTTTTATACTAAATTTCCGTGCTAGACCAGGAATCGCGCAATCAACAAAGCCACTATGTTTGCCACCTTTATCATGGGGTTTATCGCTGGACCGGCTGTGTCTTTATATGGATCGCCAACAGTATCCCCTGTTACCGCGGCTTTGTGAGCTTCCGAACCCTTTCCTCCGTAATGACCTTCTTCTATGTACTTTTTGGCATTATCCCAAGCCGCGCCGCCGGAAGTCATTGATATGGCGACAAATAATCCGGTTACTATCACGCCGACCAATAATCCGCCTAGTGCTTCCGGACCAAGCACAAATCCAACCGCAACCGGAAAAGCGATAGGAATTATCGCCGGCGCTATCATCTCTCTGATAGCCGAGCGAGTAACAATATCAACTGCTTTGGCATAATCTGGTTTTTGAGTACCTTGCATTATTCCGGGCATTTCTTTGAACTGCCTTCTAACCTCCTCAACCACGGACGAAGCGGCTTTTCCAACGGCTTGCATAGCCAGTGAACCAAAAAGATAAGGCATCATGCCGCCTATAAGCAACCCCAGTAAGACCCTGACATCAGTCAATTCAAAAAATACATCATACCCGAGATCATTAAGCTCTTGATTATAAGCCGCAAAAAGCACAAGCGCCGCAAGACCGGCTGAAGCGATGGCATAGCCCTTTGTAACGGCTTTTGTGGTGTTGCCAACCGCGTCAAGCGGGTCGGTAACGTCTCTGACGGAATCGGGCAGACCAGCCATTTCCGCTATGCCTCCGGCGTTATCGGTTATCGGGCCAAAAGCATCAATGGCAATAATTATTCCGGTAAAAGAGAGCATGCTCATTGTTGCAAGAGCCACGCCATAAAGCCCCCCGAATATATATGAAATTAGAATCCCACTGCCTATTATCAATACAGGCAAAGTTGTTGACTGCATGGAGACGGCGAGACCTGTAATTATATTCGTCCCGTGTCCTGTAGTTGACGCTTTAGCGATTGATTGCACCGGTTTGAACTTTTTTGAAGTGTAATATTCGGTAACAAGAACCATAAAAATGGTTACGGCGATACCGACAACCAAAGCGCCGAATATTTTTAAATTTCCCAAATTAATTATATCCGTTCTCTCGGTAACCCAGTAGAACATCCCGGTAAGAATAACTGTGGTAACTGCCAGACCCTTATACAATGCCGCCATAATTCCATTCCCTGACAGCCGAACAAAAATTGAACCAATAATTGAAGCGATAATGCCAAAAGCGCCGACAAGCAAAGGAAATTCAACAACTTTCTCTACTCCGTTGAACATCAGATCACCCAAAAGCATTACCGACAAAGCCGAGACAATATATGTCTCAAACAAGTCGGCGGCCATACCGGCATCATCACCGACATTATCTCCCACATTATCAGCTATGACGGCGGGATTGCGAGGATCATCTTCCGGAATTCCCGCCTCAATTTTACCGACAAGATCAGCGCCCACATCAGCGCCTTTGGTAAAAATCCCTCCGCCCAATCGGGCAAAAACCGATATTAAAGAAGATCCGAAACCAAGACCGATAAGCGATCCGACATCCTGCGCCCACCAATAAAACAAAGTAATAGAGAGCAAAGCCAGGCCGACAACGAAAAATCCAGTTACCGCTCCGCCTTTGAATGCAAGATTGAAAGCGCCCGACAAGCCGTGTTTAGCTTCTTCGGTTACTCGAACATTAGCTCTTACGGCAACCATCATTCCGATATAACCGGCGAAAGCCGAAGCAACGGCTCCGACGACAAATCCCGTCGCCAAAACAGGGCCCAACCAGTACCAAAGCATCAAGACCGCAACCAGTCCAACCCAAAACACAGTCTTATTCTGCCGGGAAAGATACGCGGACGCACCTTCCTGTATGGCTTTCTGTATCTCCCGCATTTTCTCATCTCCGGTCGGCTTTTTAAGAACCTGCCAAATCAAAAACGCCCCGTATCCCAACGACGCGATAGATGCCAATAATGAAAATAGTAATATGTTCATGGAAAACAAAATATCATATTTTATTAATCAATTCAACCTGTTTATTATAAAATTAATTATGCCTTAGGCGCTTCTATTTCTTCTATTTTCTCTTCTGTCTCCCCTATTTTTATGACCTTACTAATACGGTCAGTCATAAGGCCAAGACGCTTTTCAGAATCCTCATAAGCCGATTGGGCGCTTGAAAGATGGTTGCCGAGCTTGCGGAAGTTGTCGGCCAGCTTGGCGCTGTCCGCGACAATTCCTTCCAGTTTTTTGATTATGGACCGGGTTTCCTGATTTATATGAACATCCCGATACCAGTGTTGGATGGCAGAAACGGATAAGGCGAAAGTATTCGGCGACACAAGAATTACTTTTTTCTTTCTTGCGTAATCGGCAATATCCACATCCTTCATATTATTGATCATCTCATAGTAAACCGTCTCCGCCGGCACAAACATAAGCGCAAAGTCGGTCGTGCCCTCGGCGGGAAGAATGTATTTGGAGCTTATCTCGTCAATTTTTTTCTTAACATCAGAATAAAAAAGCTTGCGATAGCCGTCCTTATGAA
>JBBTTJ010000019.1:0-4607 GCA_038064315.1 Patescibacteria group bacterium
GCGAATATCACGGAAAACAGAATCCAAACGGACAGAACCGATAATAACAATAACGTAAAAATCTTAGGATTTAGTATGCCCACTTCTTATTTTATTATTTTGTTTCCCGACGGTATTTTAATTATAATTTTTGCGTCAAACGCATATCCTGTGTAGAATAACTATATTCTTATGTTTTCAAACAAGAAACTTCTGCGCATAATTACAATTATTGTAGCCCTCCTTACCATTATAAGCATGGTCGGTTTTCTGATTCTGCCCCTAGTATACTAGCGTTTTAACATTTTTAGAAATACATCCTGGGGTAAATTTACCTTTCCCAGCTCTTTCATTTTCTTTTTACCTTTCTTCTGCTTTTCCAATAACTTCATCTTTCGCGTTATATCGCCTCCGTAGAGATATCCGGTTACATCTTTTCGCTTTGCTCTGATTGACTCGCGAGCGATTATTTTGCCCCCTATCGTGGCTTGTACCGCCACCTCAAACCACTGTGGCGGAATGACCTCTTTAAGTTTTGCCGCCATCGCCTTGCCTTCGTAGTAGGCCTTGTCTTTCGGCACTATCCTTGAGAACGGCTCAACAAGGTCGCCGGCTATAAGTATGTCCAGACGCACCAGATCATTGACCGCCAGACCTTTAACTTCATAGCTCATTGAAGCGTAGCCGGACGATACGCTCTTTAATTTATCGTAGAAATCGGTTATTACTTCCGATAAAGGCGCCTCATACTTCAAAATCGCGGTTTCTTTGCCCAAATAATCAGTAGATTTGTAAGTATTTCTAAATGAAGATATGAGTTCCATAACACTGCCCAAATACAAACTTGGCGTTATTATTTCAAGGTTAACTATCGGTTCGGCTATACTCTTAACTTTGGATAGATCAGGCAGTGAAGATGCCGATCTTATTCTCACCTCTTCTCCGTCAGTAAGATTAACCAGATACTCTACCGACGGCGTTGAAATTATCAAAGACAAACCGAACTCGCGTTTAAGCCGTTCCGAAATTATCTCAACATGCAACATGCCCAGAAAACCGAGACGGAATCCTCTGCCGAGACCGACTGACGACTCCGGTTCATAAACTAGAGAAGCATCCGTAAGTTTGAGTTTACCCAAAGAGTCCTTAAGCAGATCATATTCATCATTATTTTCCGGAAAGAAACTGGCAAACACCATCGGTTTCGGTTCCTTGTATCCGGCTAATGGCTGGAATTGCTTATTGCTTTTAATCTTTAATCCGTAATCCGTAATGCTTGATTGAGATGTAATTGTATCCCCAACGCGTATAAAACCGGGGTCTTTGAGGCCTGTTGCTATGTAGCCGATGTCTCCGGCAGACAGTTCAGAACTCGTTACAAGTTTGGGAGAAAAAAACCCGACCTCAAGAACATCGGCTATGGCTTTGGTCGCAAACGCCGCAATTTTTTCTCCTCTTTTGAAACTGCCACTGAATACCCTGACGAAAGCGATAACTCCTTTATAAGGATCGAATGTAGAATCAAATATAAGCGCCTTTGGCTCATCATTAATAATCGCGTTCGGCGAGGGTACTTTTTCTATCACTGCCTGCAGAAGTTTATCCACATTAATACCGGTTTTGCCCGATACTTCAAACACATCCTCCGAATCCACCTCCAGGAGAGAGGATAATTCCTCTTTAACTTGAGCTGTTCTGGCGTTAGGCAGGTCTATCTTATTTACCGCAGGAATTATTTTCAATCCTTGCGCTTTGGCAAAGTTAAGGTTGGCAAGCGTCTGCGCCTGAACCCCCTTTGCCGCGTCAACCAAAAGTATCGCCCCTTCAACAGCGGCCAGAGACCGTGACACCTCGTAAGAGAAATCAACATGGCCTGGGGTATCTATAAGATTAAGCGTGTATTCTCCGTATTTCATCCTGACCGGCTGAAGTTTAATGGTAATTCCTCTTTCCCGCTCCAGCTCCATAGTATCCAAGTATTGCTCCTGCATCTTTCTCTTCTCCACCGTACCCGTCAATTCTAAAAATCGATCCGCAAGGGTCGATTTTCCATGATCAACATGAGCAATAATACAGAAGTTCCGTGTGTTCTTCATAAAACGGGATAATACCCTATTTAGTTTCTAATCTCAACTCCAGGTCTTTGTTGAATTCTCCGTTATATACCCGAGAGCCGTCTATCTTAAAATCTAAATTTTTTACTTCCAGGCCCGGCTGTTTTTGGATGTAAATACCGTAACTGTCCGCGCCATAGTTGAGCGGCACGGCGTATTCCAGTTCAACTGCCTTGCTTTTTCCGGGATCGGTGATGAGCCAAAAAGCAAAGCCGGTCTTGCCCGACTCCCTATAAACGCTTACCATTTTTTCGCCGTCAAGATTGAAACCTGACTCAAATTTTAATAAGTTGTCATCCTGTCTAAATCCTGCCTGCGCAGACAGGTCAGCGCCATAGTAGCTTATAAGCGGTTTATACCCGGGGTCTGAATTACCGGAAATACTTAACAGTTCCGAACCCTCGGGCACAAGCACGCGCGCATAAGCCGGATTCTGCTTATTATAAAATCCATATTTTGAAGAGCCGCCGTTGTGCTGTCTCGTTATGGTTAATTTATGAATAATTGCCGGTTTTGAGTTTAGAGTTCCGAATTTAGAGTTTAATACTATGGCGTTATCCGTTACCCTGTCTGTTTTTGAACCCTTTACATTAGTCAGAGTAAGCATTAAGTAGTCCTTATCGGTGTTTTTGACAAGTCCGCCGAATCCCTTTTTGGCCACAAATTGTTCCAAATTCAAATCCCTAAAATACATGAGAATATCCTTTTTATCCAGTCCCGATACAAATACGTTAAAAACATCCAGCCATTGACCCGGACTAGACGAGTATATTTTTTCAAGAAGTTTGGGCGCCATATCAACGACAACCCGCTTGGGCTGTTTGCGATTATCACCATACTCCACTTCCGCCTGAATTGTGGACAAAAAGTTATCTTCATTAACCGCATATCCGTACTCTGGCATTTCTATCGGCCCTACCACCTTCAATATATCGGATATCATACGGGGACTCATGGTTATAACGCCGTCAACCCCGTAACCGGCTTCTTTTTTGAAAAATTCCATTGTTTTCTGGGCGGATGTAGAAAAATCAATAAACCAGTTGGCATCCCTCATCCCCCAATTCGGAGTTATGTGCTGTAAGGGTTTGGGCGGAATGATATTCTCCTTTAACTGTCCGTCCAGATTATAGACATCGTCAATCAAAATTCCGGCAAGACGGCCGTCCTTGAATGTTACAACGGCATAAGTTCCGGGGAATCCTCCGGTCGGTCTTAGCTCGCTGTTATTTTGAAATAAAACGATATATTTCCTGATACCGTTGGAACCGAGCAGATTTTCAAGGAAAGAAGTGTATTCCACCGCATCCGAAACAGTTTCTTCAAGTTTGGGAAGTTTTGACATGAATTTCAAGAAAGATTCCCGTTTGTCTTCAGGCAGAGCATCCAAGCCGACTTCCGACAAAAGCACGCCGGCCTTTGACAGATTCTTTTTTGAAGATAAAAGCGATTTTTTTAAATTTCCAAAAATATTACGAACATCGGATGTCCCATTGGCATCCGATGTCGTTAATTTTAAAATCATTCCTGTTTTCGACAAAGAACTTACCGCTTCCGACATTGACTTGCCCGCTTCGGCAAGCAATTTACCCGCTTCAACGATATTTTTAGCCGACTTTAGTTTGCCTGCCCCCGGCAGTTCGGCGAATAAAGAAGTAATACTGGCTCCGACGAAATTCAAACTTTCTCCCGCTTTGGAGAATTCTTCATAAGCATCGGCAAAATTATTAGACGCCGATTTAAAATCAAATACCTTTAGATTATCATTTGCCCGTTCAAGATTCGCTACCGCCAGATTACTTTCTTTCATTATCTCGTTCTTGATGTTTATTCCGTACGGACCCAGCGAAGTGAAAATAAGAGCTAAAAATCCAACGATGCCGAGAGCTAAAAAATTATTACGCCTGAATAAATAATCTTTCAGCTTAATTAAATACCCGAAATTGACCGGATTATTTATTTCCGATGATGCGGAGTCTTTGAATAAGCGCTGTTCCCGATATTCAAAAGGGTCAATCTTTTTAGGCTCCCCTATAAAAATATTTTCAATGGAATAATCCGCTTTCTCATTTATTTGTTTAAGCGCAGCTTCATAATTATTCTCCCATTCCCCATATTTAACATCATGCTCTAAATATTCAATATCATAGGTCTTATCTTCCCGATTCTTTATATTTAATACATTATGCTTAACATTCTGTATCACCCGGTACCTTGGCTTTCCCGGTTTATTTTTCACTGCCGTTTTTCCGCCAATGCTCCTTATCTCATTTCTTACGTTCAAGTCGGTGTTGAGATATTTTTCCAACTCTGCCAAAGGACTTTGTTTTTTATTATAGACTTGAGAATATGTTTTTACCGTCTTTGCGCTTATGGCATTTGTCAGAGCTTTTTTATTTATATTTTTCGCCGGTTTTTGGTTTCTTGCCCGCTTATAATCCACCGCCCCCAAGTCCTTAATCCCGCTGACATCCCAAGTTCCGAAGAATAATTCATCGTCAGTTTGGTTTGCCG
>JBBTTJ010000019.1:4707-12846 GCA_038064315.1 Patescibacteria group bacterium
ATCCCGCTGACATCCCAAGTTCCGAAGAATAATTCATCGTCAGTTTGGTTTGCCGGTTTAGGCGGCTCTATTTTTACCCGAGCCAGATTAACAACCGGTCTGACTCCGTAAATTTTTTTAAAATCAACACGCCCCGAGTTATCTACTGGTTTAATGTCGAATAATGACTTTAATATATTTAATTTTTCTGGAAGCACCTGCTTAATTATAGACCAAAAATAGAGATGGGGGCTGTGGAAATAAATTTAAAGGTTTAAAGGCAATTATTTAATAAGATGTTCCAGGGTTTTTTGAGCAGTTGCTTTCCAGTTAAAATACCGGATTCTCTCTAATCCTTTACGGATAAAAATTTCCCTAAGATTGTTATCCGTCAGCATCTTGGCCATCCATAATTCCAACTCATTTACATCGTATGGATCAATCATTATGGCGGCATCGCCGACAACCTCCGGAAGAGAGGAGTTTCGTGAAGTTATAACCGGCGTGCCGCAAGCCATTGCTTCAAGCGGAGGAAAACCGAATCCTTCAAAGAAAGACGGATAGACAAAAACATCCGCCGCGCGATAGTATAAAAATCTTTCTTCGTCCCTTATCTGGTCCGTAAAAATAATTTGTTCTCTGTAGTTTGACCTGTTCGCTTCTTTTACAATATCTTCGTATAACCATCCTTTCCCGCCGGCGATAACAAGACCGACATTTTCATATTTTGGATCTACTTTTAAATTGCTGAACGCCTTAATGATGCCTGTAATATTTTTCCTCGGCTCAATCTTGCCCATAAAAAGAATGAACCGGTCGGGAAGGTTTTTCTCGCGCTTGAAATTAACAATATCAAATGCGCTGGGAACATTAGATGTCATAATACCTGAATATATGACTTCAATGCGGGCGGGATCAATTTTATATAAATTTATCAGATCGTTTTTAGTGGATTCTGAAACGGCAATTATCTTATCCGAAAATTTTGCCTGCCACTCGGGAATCATCTGAAAATTGTGCCAGACCTTTTTCCTCAAAGTAAGATGTTCCGGAAAGTGCATATATGAAAGATCGTGGAAGGTCGTTACTCTCTTACATCCCGGCGACAAAGAAGAAATAAAAAAATGCGGAAAGAAAAAAATATCCGCTCCCCCGACCATCTTGTCCAAAAACGGCCGGTTAAAAAATCTGGATGAAGTGAAAAGAAGATTATTCGGATAGTTAAATTTGTATAATTTAACATTTGGTAAATTTAGCCACTCATAATCAGGCAGAGAGTTTCTATGTGAACAATAAAATAACTTAAATTGCATATCTTTACCCTCTTTTAACAACTCCCGCATTAAGTTCTCCGCGTATTCCTCAATACCGCTCTTAACCGGATTGCCTAAAATACGAATATCAATGCCAATGATCATAAAATTAAAACTCTAAACAACTAAGTTTGTTTAGAGTTTTTTGTCAATTTTTCAAGTATCTTCTTTTTAAACACGCTGGCATCAAACTTTTCCGCTTGTTGTCTGCAAACGGCAGGGTCAAACTTTCTTGCGTTGAAGCTCTTTACGGCATAAACGAGAGAATCGACCGTTTGCTCGTCAAAGAATATCCCCGTCTTCCCTTCCACTATTGTCTCTACGGCTCCTCCGCTTCGAAAAGCTATAACCGGCCGGCCGGACGCCATTGCTTCTAAAGGCACAATACCGAAGTCCTCTTCCTGGGGAAATACGAGAGCTTGAGCTTTTGAATAAAGACCGGCCAGCCGGACGTCGGATACGAGTTCAAGGAACTCTATATTTTCCTTGGCCATTTTTTTCAATTTTCTTAACTCCGGACCAATACCTACTATCTTCAAGGGAAAACCTAACTTGTTGAAAGCCTTAACTCCAAGGTCAAATCGTTTATAAGCAACCAGCCGGCCGGCCATAAGAAAATAGTCGTCCGGTTCATTTGAAATATGAAACCCGGATACATTAACCGGAGGATAAATAATTTCAGAATCCCTGGAGTAGTATTTCTTTATCCTTTCTTTTATAAACTCCGATATCGCCCAAAACTCGTCCACCCTGTATGACGCTTCCCTGTCCCATATTCTTAAATATGAAATAAAAGGCGGCAAAATATTTTTGATGAACTTTGAATATCCGAACTCTTCAACGAACTTATGGCTGTCATCCCAAAGAAAACGCGGCGGAGTCAGGCAAATGCAGATATGTTTTGTATTGGGTTTAGTTATTATGCCTTTGGCAAAAGAAGCCGATATGGATATAACTATGTCAAAATCAGAAAAATCGAATTGCTCTATCGCAAGAGGCATAAGCAGAGGGAATCCCCTGTGGTATTTTTTAACAAACGGTATTTTCTGAAGAAAAGATGTTCTTATGTCCCTTCCTTCAAAGACATCGCCGGTGGCGTTTTTGTCATAAAAAAGAGTATAGACGGGGGCATCGGGAAATATGGAACACAAGGTCAGGAGCATCCTTTCGGCTCCGCCGAATTGATTCAGATATTCATGAACGAAAGCAATTTTCATACCGCAGATTTATCAACAAAAATTTTGAATATTGTTTTAGCGACGACCTTAAAGTCCAGCCACAGCGACCAGTTCTCAACATAAAAAGTATCCAAAGCCACTTCCTGCTCAAAGGACAGGTCCGAACTCCCGGACGCTTGAGCGAGACCGGTCGCGCCGGCTTTTATCGCCAGCACTTTTTTGTGATGTTTCTGGTAGCGGGATATCTCGTCCGGTTGGTGGGGCCTCGGACCGACCAAACTGATATCTCCCTTAAGAACATTCCAAAATTGAGGCAATTCGTCAATTCTGTATTTTCTTATGAATCTGCCTGTTTTTGTTATCCTGGGATCATCTTTCATTTTAAAAAGCGGTCCGTCTTTCCTTTCGTTGAACATCGCCAGCGAGGCCTTTAACTCTTCAGCATTCTCAACCATAGACCGGAATTTGAGTAATCTGAATTCTTTGTTTCTGCTTATTCTCTTTAACCGTACCAGCGCCGGCCCCTTGGAATCCAATTTTACGGCCGCCACTACCGCAATAAACACGGGGGCCAGGAGTATCAGACCGGCAATTGAAGCGAGTATGTCCAAAGTCCTTTTTGCGACTTTTCCCCAACCGTCAAGACGGGTTCTCTTAAGCTCTATGAGCGGAAATCCGGCGACAACATCTATATCAAAGTTGGCGGTCAGGGTTTTGTAAATATTCGGAACATATTTGAAAACAATGTAATTTTCGTGACAAAAATCAATCAATTCCAATATGCTGTCTTCCGGAAAATTAGGATTCGTAAGGATGATCTCATCGGGCAAACCGTCCGGTTTTGCTTCTTTGATCATGTTCAGATCCGGCGAGTCTGCGTGTTTAAGCAATCTGTAACCATACGAGGAATCACTGTTAATTTTTCCAACAATTGCGTTTGCCGGCTCATCATTGCCGATTACAATGACATTATGTATTCCAAAGTTGCGTTTTGATACATAGTATTTTTGAATTAAAGAAATCAGTATCCGTCCTACAAAAACAAATATTATGGCGAAAAACCAGCCGCCCAAAACCAGGAACCTGGAATCAAAAAGCTCCTGTCTCAAAAAGACGTAGATTATAATTATCATCACACCGGCGGACGACGCCACTATTATCTTGAGCAGTTCGTCTAAAAGTCCTCTGCGTATTTTCAAAGAATATAGCCCGGAAACGGCATACAAAGCAGTAAAAATAAGGGACACAAATAACACGAGATAAAAATACCTTGCAAAAGGCAATCTAAATTCAAAAAGCACCGGCCTGAAAGCGGATAGTATCTCGGTTCTTAAAAAATAAGTTGAAACGCCGGCGGTAATCAGCATCATAAAATCCATCGGCAAGCGCAGAACATTAAAGTATAATTCGGACTTCATCATCCCGCAAAACTTAGCTTAAAATCTGGTCCTTTTCAAACTTTTAAAAAAAGCGTATAATATAGGTATCCTTGCAAACTAGGCAATCGCTGTTTCGCTTAGTTAGCGGAACAGAGGAAAGTCCGAGCACTCCCCAGCCCTTCCGGAAGGACTGGGAGCAGAGTAGCGGGTAATACCCGTCTCCGCCTAAGGCGGAAGAGGTGCGATCAGAGACGGCCTTAGCCGAAAGGCAAAGGAGGGCTAATCCCAAATTAATGATTTAATCATTATGGGGAGCAGGACTCAAACTATCATCAAGTTGAGAAGCTCAAAAATGAATGATTTCACGGCGCGACGACGAAGATGTATAAAATATACTTCAAGGAGGAGCAACAAAGAAATCATTCATTTTTGAGCTTCCTTCTGAAGGCGGGCCAATTTTACACATCTTCTGCGTTGTTCGTCGCTCGCGTACTTAAAAGTACGCATCGCTCCTCACGCCTTGAATATGTGTAAAATTGGCTCCGCTCAAGTGATGCTAATTCTAATCCTGTTCCCCTGGCACTCCTTGACACCGAGTGCTAATTTGATAATATGCCCGTATGCTCACTGACAGGCAGGAAAAAATATTGAATTTCATAATTAGGGAATATGTGAAGACGGCCAAGCCGGTGGGGTCGGCTTTAGCGGCTAGAAAAGGCGGTTTTGAGCTTAGCCCGGCCAGTTTAAGAGGCGAAATGTATGAGTTGGAAAAAGCCTGTTATTTAAGTCATCTCCATACTTCAGGCGGCAGGGTGCCTACGGACAAAGCGTACAGATATTTTGTGAATAAGTTGATTCAGGACGGTAATTTTGAGCCGGAGGCGGATGAAAAGAGAAAAATAAAAATTGCCGTGAGATCAACAGACGATCCGCGCCGGTTAAACCAAAATATAGCCAGAATTCTTTCGGATCTCTCTGATTCGGTTGTTATCACCAAAATTCTTGATGAATCAGATTACTATAAAGTAGGGTTGGCAAGTTTAGTTGAATTTCCTGAATTCAAGGAAATGGAAAGGATTTTTGAAATGGCAAACTTATTTGATAGATTTGAATCAATGTTCAATAGGATAGAGAAACATTTTTTTAGTCAGCTGGAGGAGGAATTCAATGTTCTTATCGGTAATGAAACGCCTCTTGAACATATAAAGAATGAAGCCATGATATTGATCAGGTATTCTTTACCGGACGGTTTAAGGGGTTCCTTAACGATGATAGGGCCGACAAGAATGGATTATGGCAAAAATATAAGTTTGGTAAAATATGCGGCCGACGAGTTAAATAAATTAGCAGAAACAATATAATGGAAAAAAATAAAGAAAAAGAAACAGGCGAATTGGAAAAATGCCAAAAAGACCGGGATGAATATTTGAATAATTGGAAAAGAGAGCGGGCTGATTTCCTGAATTACAAGAAAGACGAAGCGAAACGGCTGGAAAATGCCCTGGAGTTTGGCAAAATAATTATCTTTGAAGATTTTATCGGGGTGAAAGATGAATTGGAGCGTGCGTTGCGGTGGGGTGAGCCGGAAGAACATGAACTTAATACCGGCTGGAGAGAGGGTATTGAGATGACGTTAAAAAAATTTGAAGATACATTAAAAAAATACGGCGTGGAAAGAATAAAAGTAGAGGGCGCTTTCGATCCGTTATTGCATGAGGCGGTAGAAGGGACTGAAGGAGATAAGTTAGAAGAAATAAGAGCAGGATACGCAATGCGAGGCCGGGTCATAAGACCGGCAAGAGTCAAAATTATTAAATAATATAAATTTTTAATCAAATAATCATATGTCAAAAATATTAGGAATTGATTTAGGAACAACTAATTCAGCGATGGCCATAATCGAGGTCGGACAGCCGAGAATATTGGAAAATAAAGAGGGTATGCGCACAACCCCGTCCATAACCGCCATAGGCAAGAACGGAGAAAGATATGTAGGCGTTACCGCCAAACGCCAGGCGGTCACAAATCCGGGCAACACAATTTTTTCTGTAAAAAGATTGATAGGCCGCAGATTTTCAGATGAGGAAATCAAGCATGATAAAAAATTGCTTCCCTATGAAATAAAGGAGGGCGCAAACGGCGGAGTGGATGTTAAAATGGGCGATAAATGGTATAAACCGGCGGAGATCTCGGCGATGGTTCTGCAAAAACTTAAGAATGACGCCGAGGATCGTCTGGGAGAAAAAATAACAGAAGCGATAATTACCGTGCCGGCGTATTTTGACGATGCTCAAAGAAAAGCGACAAAAGATGCCGGAGAGATAGCCGGACTTAATGTAAAAAGAGTTATCAACGAGCCGACCGCGGCCGCTCTTGCTTACGGTTTGGACAAAAAGAAAGACGAGAAAATAGTCGTCTATGATTTCGGCGGCGGCACTTTTGATGTTTCAGTTCTTGAGATAGGCGATGATACAATTGAAGTTAAATCAACCGGCGGCGATACGCATCTTGGCGGCGACGACCTGGATCAAAAAATAATAGGTTATTTTGTTGAAGAATTTAAAAAAGAAAGCGGCGTGGATATTTTTAAAGATCAACTCGCTTTACAGCGGTTGAAAGATGCCGCCGAGAAAGCAAAACACGAATTGTCCAGTACTCTGCAGACCGAAGTTAATGTGCCGTTTTTGACGGCCGACTCATCCGGGGCCAGGCATTTCAGTATAAGTTTTACGCGCGCCAAATTGGAGGAATTGGTGGGGGATTTTATAAAAAAATCCATTGAACTTACCAAGAAAACCGTTGAGGAATCAGGATTTAAAATATCTGAAATTAACGAGGTCATATTGGTGGGCGGACAAACCAGAATGCCTTTGATGTCCGAAGAAGTTAAAAAATTATTTGGCAAAGAACCGCATAAGGACATTAATCCGGACGAAGTTGTGGCTTTAGGTGCCGCTATTCAGGGCGGCATAATGCAGGGCGAGATACGGGATGTGCTTTTGCTTGATGTAACGCCTTTGTCGCTTGGCATTGAAACTCTCGGCGGCGTATTCACGAAAATGATAGAAAAAAATACAACCGTTCCGACTTCAAAGAACCAGTCATTCTCAACCGCCGCGGATAATCAGCCGTCGGTGGAGATACACATTTTGCAGGGCGAGCGGGCCATGGCGCATGACAACAAGACACTGGGTAATTTTATTTTGGACGGCATTCCGCCGGCGCCCCGCGGCGTGCCTCAAGTGGAAGTTTCTTTTGACATTGACGCCAACGGAATACTCAACGTTAAAGCAAAAGACAAAGCGACAGGCAAAGAGCAATCGGTGAGAATAGAGGGTTCATCCGGCCTCACCGATGAAGAGAAGAAAAGAATGACGGCAGACGCTGAAAAATTCGCCGCGGAAGATACTAAAAGAAAAGAAATGGCGGAAGTAAAGAATCTTGCCGAGACGCTGATATACACAACCGAAAAGATGGTTAAGGAAAATGATGCTAAAATAAAAGAAGATGACAAAAAGGACATCGGGTCTAAAGTTGAAAGTTTAAAAATCAAAGTAAAAGAAGAAAATTTGGAAGAAATTAAAAAGGCGACGGAAGAACTGTCCAATGTTGCTCAAAAGGTTGGCGGGGAGCTGTACAAAGCCGGTCAGGAACAGGCGGGACAAACTGAACAACCGAAGACATCCCCTAACCCGGAGAATGAAATTCCGAAAGAAGACCCTCACAAATAAAATCTTATAGATCATAAAAATTATAAATTTTTATTATAAATTGACCGTGTGGTATGCGTTAACCGCGATTCTTGCGTGGGGATTCTTTCGGTACCTTGATTATATATTCAATATAATAACGCCGGAGTCTTTCCGATTTGATTTTGATGGAATAGTAATAGCAAATTTTGTCATTCTGGCGTCTGTTACGGCTCTTGCCTTGCCAGTGTTCAGGCAAAAAAGATGGACATTAGCGTCCGGAGGCATTGTCGGATTCAGCTATGTCGCCTTATTCGGTTCTACCTATTTAAACTGGATAGGCGTACTGCTTACTATATTATTATTCATTTACGCGAGGCGGGCGGGCGTTGAAGAGATAGACCAGCGGACTAAGATCAATATATGGATGATAATGCGGCGAAGCGCTCCGGCGGTGACTATTTCTTTCTTCATGCTCATTTCCTTTGCCGCTTATCAAAGTCCGGCGGCAACGGAGATAAGCTACAGCCGTCAGTTGCCCTCCTCAAGCGAAAGATTCGTCAGGTCGGTAATAAACAGAACGCTAGGTCCGCAGATAGAG
>JBBTTJ010000020.1:0-13920 GCA_038064315.1 Patescibacteria group bacterium
GGGTTAACAAGTAAGACCTCACCGTTGGGATACCGTAAGGCGTCTCATTCAAGCGGTGGGGCCTTGTTTTTAGGGGAATAGCGGTGCCTCCTCGATAATTCTCACCTTGACTAGATTGTAGTAACTATCATCTCCGAATTCATACTTACGGAATATAGCCCAAGAGACAAAATCAACTACCTGCAGTGATTTTTCTTCGGCTGGAGTAGCAATCTCTACCTTTAGTGAAATTTTATGGTTATTGTTAATCTGTTTAGACAGGTAATTTTTAAAATTTTCATTCAGAAACCTATTAGTTTCTCTCTGAGCAGCAATCAGAGTAATCGGCTTATCAATAGGAATCGGCTTTTTATTAATCAAGCGTTCAAGCAAAATATTTGTAACATAGTTATATAAAACCGACTTTTCATCTTGTAATTTTGTAAAAACTTTTTTCTTATTTAAAACCACCAACAGAATACCGCTATCTGTATTGGCCAATTCCTTTAAAAGCCTTTGCCTTGTTATCGGTGCTTCTGTATAGGCGTGTAAAACACCTACCTTTTTATATTTCTTTCTTAAAGTTTTGTGGACTCTCTTGGCAATTTTCTCTAGGTTCCTTTTTGATTCAGTAAAAATTATTGTGATAATAAAGAACTTAGAAGAACCCTTCTTAAAAGAAAATCCCAAGTCTCCTGATTCATCCAATAAAATATATGGCATTTTCAGATACTATCATCTTCTCCTTGAATTTTAAAGATGAAAGTGAATCCGTGAACTTACCTGTCCTGAGTTTTTATCGAAGGATTGAATATCGTGACTTGTCCTGAGCAGTTCAACTTTGCTCACTGCAAGCTAGTCGAAGGAATGACGACGGGGACAGGCATAAGACCACATACAACAGATTAACAATACGCCAAAAATGGCGTATTGTTGTTTTATTCTTTGAAAACACGGAAAAATAAATGCCGATAAGATTCCCCTATATCAGTATCACTGACTTTACATCTCCGGAGCAAGCTTGGAAGATGCTTCCTGTTTTTCGACAACATTCAAAACCAGGTCGCGAAGTTCATTACAAACTTGGTGTCGGGGTGATGATGAGCTACAAAACACTCAATAATTTACCCACGAAATGGTCTGCCGCTTTTCCTGCTAAAGAACTTGTAGCCGACATCTTTGTTTCTAATGGTCTTAGCACTGATTACTGGCTTTTTAACACCCTCCATTACGCCGATTATGAGGGAATTGATGTTTTGAATAATCTTTTGAAAGCTACACAGTTTGGCGGCAAGAATATGAATGCTCTTCAACTCGATATGATTTGGCCGAAACCAGAGGTCTTGCGAGCGTATCGCGAAAAACATACCAACATTCAGGTCATCATTCAAGCCAATAGCGTTGCCTTGGAACAAATAAATAATGACCCTGATAAACTTGCGGAACGACTTCTGTCATACGGGAAAGCGATTGACTATGTGCTTTTAGACAAAAGTATGGGTCGTGGTTTGGGAATGGATGCCGGGGCACTTGAAGAATTTGTAAAGGTAGTTAATCCAAGAACAGGACTTGAGGTTGTTGTGGCCGGAGGATTGGGTCCAGAAACTCTGCATCTGCTCGGTCCTCTATCTCACTATGTCGTCAGTATTGATGCTCAAGGTCGGCTTCGACCAAGCGGCAACGCGCTTGATCCTATTGACTGGAATATGGCCGCTGAATATCTCCGCAAGACGTTATCTATTCTTACCTAACCCGCCACCTCGCGGGTTTTTTATTTTATTCGCGCAATAAAAACCGCTGGGCGAACCATGCGGAATTGTCTATTAAACATTAAGGATTTTTGCCACTTTCTTAATTTCTTTATCTAAAGCAAGACACTGACTATGCAATCCGACTCGCTCCCTCTTTAGCTCTGTAATAATTCTCTTTCTAGTCTTCGGGGTGAGTAGTTTCTCTGCCTCCCTACTAGTAAGTGGGTCAGATAGAGGGTCTCGCATCTCTTCTATCCACGCTTTTTGTGTCATTACCTTTTTGGCTTCAATAAGATTCAATGGCCTGTATTCCTCCTTCTTATTTATAACTTGATAATTTACAAAAGTGTTTTTCTTCAAGGCAACTCTAGCTGCACGACGAATTACTATTTCTTGGGAATCGCCGCCAGCAGCATTGATAAAAATTTGCCCATCCCTTTTAACCAGCAGATGACTAGGCATGTAGACCTCCTTTTTAGGGTACTAGAATTTAAACAGATTATAGTATATTATGATTATTTGTCAAGTTGTTGTTCCTCAAGATAATATCTAAAAACCACCTCAACCACCTTCTTGCAAGTTCTAACATCTCGTCGGCCTCGCAACATTTAAAAACAAAAGCGCTCCTAAAAAGAGGGCTTTTGTTTGTTGCGGGAAAATGTTAATTTTGCCCCTAAGGTGAGGTGGCCGAGTGGTTGAAGGCGGCGGTTTCGAAAACCGCTGTACGGGAAACCGTACCGTGAGTTCGAATCTCACCCTCACCGCCAAGTTTTACAGAATTTCAATATGCTTTACAGAAAACCTGCAATTGCTGGAAAGTGGCTTAAAATAATAGTATAATTGCAAAACATCCCCGGTTTAAGGAGGGGTCGGATAGTGGTTCATTCCACCGCACTTGAAATGCGGCGTCCCGCAAGGGACTCGTGAGTTCGAATCTCACCCCCTCCGCCAAGTTTTACATAAAAGCTCGGATATAATCCGAGCTTAATTTTACGATACCGTAGAATGGATTTTAGGGAATAGTTTTTATCGCTTCCCTTGCACCCTGCAACACCCCACCGCGCAGACCGCTTTCAAGGATATCCCATATAAATATCTCGTTTCTTGTTTTTATCCTGATCTTTCCTTCAGGCGGAGAACGGAAAAGTTTTCCGTTCTCAAATATCGCTACGACCCGAAGGTCATAACCTTCTTGATCCACGGTAATCCCGGGACCCATGGCAGGCCCGACTTTCGTCTGAATAAACAAATAAGGAAAACGGATTCCCTTAAAAGGAGCCATGATATTCTCTTTTGCGTTTAGAAGCCGTGACAGAGGAATAATCGGCTGAATATTGCCGTAGATATAAGGCCAGATCTCTTCCGGCTTGAGAAACTCAAGGTTCTCCACCGTAGGTTCAATATCAAGCGCCTCATAAAATTCTTTTTCCGACATACCCGGCCTTAACTGTCCGACTTTTTCAATAAACACGGCCGGACTCTTGAAAAGACCGTCATTTGCTTTTGAAATATGGGCGGTACAGCCAGATAATATAATTACCGGTAACCATCCCATTATAAGAAAAATAATCATATTGCACGGAATCCGTTTTGAGGACATATTTGGTCCTTTTCTTATAAAAGTTCTATGTTATAAACAATACCTAAAATTAAAAAAAACGCAAGTGAAGAAAGTGGAAATTTAAAACAAGGATATACCTATTCACGCCAACGGCGGGACTAGGGTATAATTTGAAATGAGTTTTTGGTAAAATAGTTGAAACGAAGGTTAAAATTTAACTGCAAACTTATGTCCAAAATTTTAAATTTAAGAAAAAAACCCGCTCAAGCCCTTAAAACCAGCTCAAGTTTTGTGGAACAAAACTTAGAGGGACAACGACCCAAAGAAGAAGTTAGAGTTGAAAAACAAGTTTCGGAAAGGTCAGAAATGTCCTGGGAAGCGCCTTCGTTTTACTACAATCCTCAAAAGAGATACTTATATGTGATTGAGGCGGCTCTGCTGGCGGGCGCCATAGCATTGTTGGTATTCAAACAAGACATTCTTACTTCCGTCTTTCTTATTTTATCGTCTTTGGTCTTGTTTCTTTACGGCAGACAAAAACCGGTTTTATTAAAAATAACTGTTAGCCAGTCTGGTATTTCAGCAGACGATATTATGTATTATTATAAAGACCTCAAGTCATTCTGGACGGAATACAGCCCCAGTGGGCTGAAAGAGTTGAGTTTGGAATCGGCAAAATGGTATATGCCGTATATTAAAATTCTGCTCAATGGCCAAAATCCGGTGGAGGTGAGGTCTTTCATTATTGACTTTCTGCCCGAGAAAGAGCATGAAATTTCCCTTATTGAGCATATCGGCAGAAGATTGGGACTTTAATAAATTAAGGTTAAGCTCTCGTCGTTCAACGGATAGGACACCGCCTTGCGGAGGCGGTAATCGTGGTTCGATTCCACGCGGGAGCACCGGAAATAAAATTGCAAGCCAGAAAAAGCCCATATTTTAGGGCTTTTTCTGTTGCCATGATTTGACTTTACAGCGAGATTATTTTTTACTATACTTAAAGCGTATTTAAGATGCGTTTGGGAATCCAGGCTACGAAGGTTTCGTGGCAACAGTATATTCACACAGGAGGTCCATCATGGACGACATTCGCAAAGGTCAAATTGCCCTTCTCCTACTCAAGCACCAGCTTCGTAAAAAGGGTGTCAAGCTCACACCGAATATAAGGCGTGAGATAGGAAATGATGCCAAAGCAATTGGCATCTCCATTGAAGAGGCCACGGAATTCGTGGGGCTCATCGTTCGCGAGTTGGTTGAGGAGACGCTCGCGAAGATAGAGAAGCTGATCTAATCCACTTAGTTTCCACTTAGTTGCCACCAAAGGAAAAAATAAGCAGAAACTTGGTCTTTTATATTAAGGAGACAAGATATGATGGAAAAAACCGGCTGTTTGTTTTTGTCCGATTTTGAATGGCAGAGAGGAAAAACTGCCGCATCAATTTCATTTGTCAGGAATGCAGAACAATACATAATAAATTGCGACAATAAGGACGAAATCAAGAGACTTAGGAAAGCCATCCTTAAAATTAAAGAAGGGAAGCTGGAATTATTTAAATATCTCACGCCTAAAGAGTTTATCGACAAATATAAACCAAAGACAAACTAGTATTTTAAAAATTAAAACACGCAGACCTGCCTGCGTGTTTTTTGTTTTTACCGGAAATAAATGTTAAAATAACGCCGCAAATGGACCTATCTTTATCCATAGAAAAACTCCGGAATGTCGGCGCAAGAAACCTGTCCCGACTTAATAAATTAGGCGTTAAAACCCTTAGAGATCTTTTGTGGCATCTGCCGGCAAGGTATGAAGATTACAGCGAGACCGTACCGATATCGGACATTTCACCGGACCAAAAAGTTAATGTTCAGGGGGAGGTGGTTAAAATAACCACTAGAAAGTTATTCCCCAGAAGAATGTTTATCACAAATGCCATAATCAAAGACCTGACGGGCGCCGTAAAAGCCGTTTGGTTCAATCAGCCGTTCATAGAGAACCAACTGCCCGAAGGCGCTTTTATAAGTTTAGCCGGCAAAGTAAAGACGGACAAAAAAGGTATTTATCTTTCCAGCCCAACATATGAGAGAATCTCTCCCTTTCAGTCATCAGACAATTTAAAACATACAAAGGGAATGGTGCCTGTTTATCCTGAAACCGAAGGCATAACTTCAAAATACTTGAGATTTTTAATAAAACCGCTGTTGTTAAACCTGCAGATTAACGATCCGACACCGGAAATAATTTTGAAAAAATACAACCTACCTTCTCTGTCTGAAGCAATCAAAAACATACATTTTCCAAGTTCGGAAGAAGAGGCCCGTATCGCCAAAGAACGGCTTGCTTTTGACGACCTGATGCTTTTTCAAATAAAAGCGCTTCTTGAAAGAAGAAAGCTAAACCGGCTGAAATCGGTGCCAATATCCTTCAACGAGAGTCTGATAAAGAATTTTGTTTCCGGATTGCCGTTTGAACTTACAAAGGATCAAAAGATAGCATTATACGAAATACTTAAAGACCTCGAAAAAAAGTACCCGATGAACCGGCTGATGGAAGGCGATGTCGGAAGCGGCAAAACGGTAGTGGCGCTTGGAGCGGCCCTTGAGGCGGTAAAAGCTGGCCATCAAGCCATACTGATGGCGCCGACAGAGGTTCTTGCGCGACAACACTACCAAACCATCTCATCGTTAATTTCCAATCAAAACGAAGATTCGCATCGAAATTCAATCAGAATCGGACTGCTTACTTCTTCAACCGCGATATTAGACGGAAAAGAAATTAAAAAAACTGAACTTAAAAAAGAACTCTCCGGCGGAGAGCCGATGCTTATTATAGGCACCCATGCCGTCATACAGAAAGATGTGTTTTTGCCGAAGCTGGCGCTGGTCATACTGGACGAACAGCATAGGTTTGGCGTCCAGCAAAGAGCGGCTTTGGTAAAAAATAAAGATCGTGTACCTCATTTGCTTTCTATGACGGCAACCCCTATCCCCCGTACGCTGGCCTTGACCATATACGGCGACCTGGACATATCAATAATAAGAGAAAAACCGAAAAACAGGCGTAAGATAATTACGAAAATAATTACTCCGTCACAAAGGCAAGAGGCCTACCGGTTTATAAAAGAAGAGGCGCAAAAAGGAAGACAGGTTTTCGTGGTATGCCCAAGAATAGAACAGAGCGACCCGAAAGAAGCCATTAAAAACGCGGGTAAGCAGAACAAGATGAATATATTATGGCAGGAGGTAAAAGCGGTGGAAGAAGAATATAAAAAATTATCTCAAGAAATTTTTCCAGACCTGAAAGTAGCCATGCTTCACGGTAAAATGAAGCCCAAAGATAAAAATCAGACCATGAATGAGTTTAAAGACGGCTGGCATGATATACTCGTTTCCACTTCTGTTATAGAAGTCGGAGTAGACGTGCCTAACGCAACTATAATGATGGTTGAGAGTTCGGATAGATTTGGCCTTGCCCAGCTTCACCAGTTCAGAGGACGGGTCGGAAGAGGAGAACATCAGTCATACTGTTTGCTGTTCTCCTCAACAAACAGTAAAACGCTCAACCGCCGCTTGAAAGCGTTGACCGAAACTGATGACGGTTTTGCCCTGGCGGAAAAAGATATGGCCATTCGCGGCCCGGGAGAATTTATGGGAACAAAACAATCCGGAATGCCTGATCTGGCTATGGCGTCGCTTGGAAACATTGACCTAATAAAAAAGGCCCGCGTAGAAGCGCGCCTGCTTATCAAAGAAGACCCGTCGTTATCCAACTACCCCATTCTGCGTGAACGGCTCGCTGATTTCCAAAAAATGACGCATTTTGAGTAAGTTATACCTTTCGGTTCTTTGGAGTAACCCAGAAACCCATATATTTTCCAAACATCAGACGGGTTTGAGCGTCTAACGCAGGAATTGCTCCAAGCAAAATGGTTGTTATCGGAAATAATATCCACTGAATTGCCATAAGAAAATGTTTGAAACGGCTTAATTGCGGCGGACGAGGCGGCAGTAAGATAATAGACAGCATCGCCGAAGAGATAAGTCCGAACATGGCCAGTGTCATTATGGTTCGCGTAAGATAAGGCAAGTTGAAAGACAGAACCGTTCTGTTAAATTCCGGCCCTCCAACAGCCACCGGCAGCCAGCCCAGCAAAAAAAGTATCACAGCATTCGTGGCCCAGGAATGGTTGCCCTCCGCGACTATAAACCCGTAGTATAATTTCTTCCTCAACGGAATAAATTTGTTCTTTATAAAACCGAACAAAAAATACGGCACATTTTCAACGCCATAAGCCCACCGTCTCTGCTGTTTGTAGACATTTTTAAATGTTTCCAGCGTCCGGGACGCGACATTGGCGTCCATCGATACCGGATAATAAAGCGAAACAACTTTATAATTTCCGTCGTATCTCAAAAAACACTGCCAGAAGATCCTTGAATCCTCCGAAACCATGTTTTTTTGCCAGAAACCGACATCTTCAAGCGCCTGCCACGGCATTGAATGAGAGGAGAATGTTGTGGCGCTATCCGGCCGTTCCTGTTTTATGGTATGCCAAAATGTCGCCGAGAAAGCCACTACTCTAGCGAATGACGGCGCTTCCCAAATGTTATTAACATATAACGGAATTGGCTGGTAAGATGTTTTGAGCTGATCCAGAGTAGTTAAAAACATATATGTAAGAATGCCGAAATACTCCGGGTAAACTATGGTGTCAATATCAAAATTTGAAACAATTATTCTGTCGTGAGGAATATTAAGACGGTCAACGAATCCTTCCTTGACTCGTATGGCCGCGTAAGCGGTATTTGAGCCCTTGCCGGGTATTTCTCCCCGCAAATCGGACGGATGCATTACCGATATAAATTTCAAAAAACCGTTCTTATACTTCCTTTCTATCGCTTCAACCACTTGCCTGGTCCCGTCCCCTCCCCTTTCTTCCCAACAAAGCACGACCGCCATCTTAGATTTGGGATAGTTTGTCTTAAGCAATCCCTCCAAAGATGCCGAAACAATTTCGTAACTCTCTTTATAAAGAGGCAGGAAAACAACATGGTAAATATCCTGCCAAGATTTCAGTTCGGGTAATTGGTTCAGCCTTTCCAGCCAGTCAACTTTTGAGTTTATCTTTAATTTATTATAAGCGGCCCGCAAATGAAAAGACAAATAGATCGTCTTTATCAGCCAGTAAATATCAAAAGCAATGATGAATAACGCCATAAAAAATGGCGTCAGAAAAGATAAAATAACTATTAAGATGAGAGTAAGCCAGGCAATCAGGCCTGGCATGACTTCCAGAAAACGGTATAGTTTCCGATCGCGTGCGTCATTTATGTCGCTGGCTCTGCCTATGTGAAGGTAGGGATACATTTTGGGTAAAGGATAGGTTAATTTCGGCTTTTTTGCAATAAAATGAATCCTCCTCGCGGTAAACCGCGAGGTATCAAGAGGAGGCTTCGCCTCTTGATACCGCCGCAAGCGGCGGAGTATTCACTCCTTTTAGCTTCGCTCGGACAAAATGGAAATTAATTTCCATTTTGCTCCTCGCTAGCAAAAATAAAACCGGGTTATCCCGGTTTTTCAAAAGCTATATCAATCGCTTCCTGAACCGATTCCAAAAAGTGGAACTGGAGATTTTGTTTCACAGAATCTGGAACATCGTATATGTTTCTTTCATTTTCTTTGGGAAGCATCACTTCTCTTATTCCGGCGCGTTCGGCGGCAACGACTTTTTCGCGTATCCCGCCAACCGGCATTATTCTTCTCTTTATATCTATCTCACCCGTCATAGCCAAATTAGGTCTCACAACCCGCCCGGTAACTTCAGAAAATAATGCTATGAATATGGCAATGCCGGCCGAAGGTCCGTCTTTTGGGACCGCCCCTTCGGGAATATGCAGATGCACAGAGCAATCTTGGAGCTTTTTGGATAATTCAGGATCAAACTTATCAAGCTCGTTTCTTAAAAGAGTCATGGCAACTTCATCCGACTCTTCCATAACTTTTCCTTGCATACCGGTACGGGCCAGAACCTTTTTGTCCTGGAGACGCGGGTACATTTCTGCCTGCACATAAAGTATCTCTCCGCCGGCAGGTGTCCAAGCAAGACCTATCGCTTCACCGACTTTAGTCGGACGAACTTTATTTTTAAAGAACTTCGCTGGCCCGATGAACTCGCCTATCATCTGTTCGTCAATGTGAAAATCACTTATGATATTATTTTCATCTCTTGACTTTAAGTATTTTCCGGCAATTTTACGCAAAATATCCGCGATGTTCCGGTCTAAATTCCTTACTCCAGCTTCGTTGGTATAAGCCCTGATGATCAATGAGATGATCTCATTATCCCAACCGACCTTAACATTATTCTTTGTCAATCCGGTTTCTTCCATCCAGCGGGGAATAAGATATCTCCTGGCTATTTCTATTTTTTCAACTTCCAAGTAGCCCGGCAACCTGATTATGTCCATCCTATCCAGAAGCGGCTCAATTATATCGGTTTCCAAATTGGCCGTAGCGATGAACATAACGCTTGAAAGGTCAAAACTGCATCCGAGATAATGATCTTTGAACGAATGGTTCTGTTCAGGATCCAGAACTTCAAGCATTGCCGAACTCGGATCGCCAGCCATTGAATAGCGGCCCAGCTTGTCAATTTCATCAATGACAAATATGGGATTTTTTGCCCCGCATCGTTTTATTTCCCTAAGTATCTCTCCCGGCTGGGAACCGATATAAGTAATATCATGGCCTCTTATCTGGGATTCGTCTCTTATGCCTCCGACGGATATTCTTATCAATTTTCGGTTCAACGCTCTGGCAATCGATTTGGCCAGGGATGTTTTGCCGACTCCGGGCGGCCCAACGAAACAAATTATTTGGCCGCGGCCCAAAGGGTTAAGCAGTTTCGGCGCTATGCTGTCGCATATTTTTTCTTTGACCTTGGCTAAACCGTAGTGATCTTCCTCTAAAATTCGCGTTACTTTGGTTATGTCTGATTCTTCCTGTGTCTGCAGGCCCCAGGGCAGGTCAAGAAGAAAATCCAGACGGCGTTTAAATTTGGGCCATTCATAAGTATTCCCTTTGGGACTGCCGTAAGAAAGAAGACGGTCAAGGTCTTCTCTGACGACGGATATGGCGTCTTCACTCATTAAATTTCTTACTTTTTTAAAACGAATCCATGCCGTTTTAATATCAGAATGAGCTTTTTGAAAAAGTTCATTCTGATCGTTATCGTCAGTTTTATCGGCTTTAGTGTTAAAGATCGGGCTGGAGGCGCCGCTGCTGTTTTTTTCGAGCGCGTCTCTGCTTTTATAGGCGGCAAGGAGCGCTATTTCCTCTTTAAGAAGCCGCACCAGCATTGTAATTCTCTCCGAAATATTTGTGCTTTCAAGGAATGGCTGCTTATTTTTCGACATAATTTCCGGAATGGAAGCCAAGCTGGACCAAATAAAAAGGTCAACATCGTCTTTATCGCCAAAATCATAGGTCTCAAAACCGTCTATCACATTTTTAATGATTTCCGGAAAATCCCAAACGCCAATTCCCTCCTCATAGAGACGCGTCAGCAGATGTTTTATTTTGATCAGATCCGCCAAAAAATTCCTTTTAAATTGAGGATCAATAAAAATTAAACCCGTATCTTCGTCAATAATCGGCTTAACATTTACAATCCAATAGCTATCCTGGCGATCATCTTTTAATCTAAAGGACGATGTGGTTTCGACTCTGTATTTTCCGTCAAACGCAATCTGGTCATTGTCTTCTATCGTTATGGAAGAAATTACTCCAACCTGATAGAATCTGCCGGGAAATTGTATAATTCCCGGTTTTGACATAACCGTAAAGACATAAGGAATTTGTCCATTCTTCACCTCAAGACAAAGACGGATTATAGCCAAAGAATCAATGCCGGAACTGACCGTATAATTGATTTTCGGCAAAGGCATTAATCTTGAAGGAACGCTGACCACCGGAAAACATTTAGGCAACACAATAAGATTACTATCCTGTTTTACCATCTAAAACTCCGCTCTTTAAAAGAACCGATAATACGGCCAATTATAAACAAGGCCGGTAGAAAACACAAACCCGCCTACGGAGATTCTTAGAGCGTCTAAAGCACGCTCAAGAAACTTCTCCGATAAAGGCGGGTAAAAATTATTAGCTGAATTTCCCATTCTCGTTAACAGAATATACCTTCTTCCCACTATTAATCAGGGTTTCCAACTGTACCGCATGTCCCCAAAGGGTTTGCGTATAGCAGAGAGTTTTTTCAACATTTTCCCTGTCCAGGTCTCTTCCCTCATGATAGTGCTTGAGAATAAGAGTTCGGTTTTTTAAACCGTCCGCGTCCTCAATTTTTATCACGGGAACTGAACCCATACCGATATTTAAAATCATGGTGTCTTTTATGATACGCCAGTCATCTTCATCCGCGACATGGGTTACGACGATTTCATCGCCTTTTTCCTCAAACTGGAATGCTCTCAATTCCCTGATAAGCTCTTCCGTCAGGAAACGGCGTAAAAATGAAACATCCCGATCCGCCTCCCGCACTTCAAACATCTTTTCCCTTCCGCTTTTCTCCGGCTTTCCGTACTTCTCTATTTCTTTCGGAGTAGGATCATCCCATCGGCGCTTTATGTAATCCCATACCTTGAGACCCAGATGATACGGGTTAAAACCTTCGTTCCAGGGATGCGGACGCACCACTTGATTGTGACGCACAAGAAATTCAATATGGAGATTCTGCGGAACCTGAATTGCGTTTAGAATCTCGCGATGCCAATAGCACGCCCACCCCTCATTCATAATTTTTGTTTCAATTTGAGGAATAAAATACTGCGTTTGTTCATGAACAATGGTTAAGATATCCTTCTGCCATTCCTCAAGCCGCGGATTATAGTCGCGGATGAAGAGAAGCAGATTTTCTTCCGGCTCAAGCGGAATTTTGTGAAAGTCCGGTTCCTTATAATCCGGCCGCGCGTGTATCCGCTGGAAGGGATCGTTCACCGGCCGCGCCGCGTCAATTAACCTTTCTTTCTGTTCTTTTCGTGTTTCCGCGCGCAGAAGCACATTCCTGTTGCATTGGAGAGAAACGGAATGCGCTGCGTCAATCATATTTTCCACGCGGTCAATGCCGATTGAAGGATCCTCTATGTATGACTCAATCCGCTGGGCATGGATCTTAAACATATTAATGGTAAGCTCCGGTCTGGTCCTAGAGAACCCGATATTATTCTTAAAGAAATCATTATGCCCGTAGACATGGGCCATAGTAAGAATTTGCAGAAGCAGTGAATTATCCCTCATAAGATAAGCAAGCGCGGGACTCGCGTTTATAACCATTTCGTAAGGAAGTCCGGAAACGCCATAGTCATACAAGGTCTTAATCTTCTCATAGCTTTTCCCGTACGACCAGTGCGGATAATGGGAAGGCATGCCTGAATAGGCCATATACCCCAACATTTGATTATGGTCGCATATCTCAAAATCCTGCGGGTAACAGGAGAGTCCAAATTCATCGGCCTTCTCCCGAATAACTTCATCCCACCGCTTAAGTTCGCTTATATCGTAATCCATATTATTCTCCTTTATTTCGGTCGTGCGTCATAAACTCCTTAAACACGGGCCAGATATCTTCCGATTTATAAATTTTGCAAGCATGATAATTATTAAAGCCCTTTAGAGCGCCGGAAAAAATATTAATCATACTGCTCTCATGGCTTCCTCCTCCGGCAGGTTTAATCTCGCCATAGCCAAAGAGGTTCGCGACCTCGCATATTTTTTTTGCCAATAATATCGCTTTTGAATTATCACTTTCAAAATTATCACCGTCAGAGCAATGGAACGCGTAGATATTCCAAAGTTCCGGATTATAGAGGTCAGCGATAACTTCCAGCGCCTTCTCGTAACCGGAGGAAATAAAAGTGCCGCCGGATTCTCCTTTGTGGAAGAACTCCTCCTCCGTAACCACCCTGGCCTCGGTGTGGTGGGCTATGAAAATAACATCCACCATTCGGTATTTAGTGGTAATAAACCGGTGCAGAAGATAGAAAAATACCCGGGCAATATACTTTTTCATTTCATCCATTGAACCGGATGTATCCATAATACACATCACAACCGCGTTTGATTCCACAACAATGTCCGGTCTCATATGATTGAAACGGGTATCTTTTTCAGAAAAAACGAAACGCAGTACCCACCTGTCCGGATGTTCACGATCCGGAAGATACCACGATTCTATCTGATTCAGTATATCAGGATAATCGGCGTAACGAATTTTAAGGTCCCGATACTCCTCATTATTCACGGATTCCGGAAATTTTTTCGCAAATTCTGTAAACCCGGAAGCCGTCTTGCGTTTTATATGCTCAATGGCTGTCCGTTTCTTTGAAAGCCGCGCCTGGATACCCACATGCCGGTATCCTTTGTGTCTGCTATCCCGTTCGGCAAACATAACGCGAAGAGCTTTTTTCTCCAGATCCGGCAGTTCCAGTTCCTCAAAAAGTATCTCCTCAAGCTCTTCTAAGGTTACATCGGTTTCATAATAATCAACGCCGGACTGATCTCCTGCCTTATCTCCCTTACCCTGGCCCTGGCCCTGGCCGCCTTTTTTTCCTATCACA
>JBBTTJ010000021.1:0-11366 GCA_038064315.1 Patescibacteria group bacterium
AGATAGACGGCAGGGAATTCAAAAAATACGACCTGATTGACTACGGCTCATACGGCGGCGACAGCGCTGGCCAGGTAAAAATATTCGTCGGACCAAAAATAAAAATAGACGGCCAGGATTACTATCTAGTTTTTCACTGGGAAGAGATGCCGTTAGCAGAATATGTGCCCGGCAATAACATAGATGTTTTTGATAATATGCTCTTGTCCCTTAAATTTTTTTATTAGGCCAGCAGACATTTAAAAAGAATTTGAGTTAATCGTATCAAAATGATACGATTAACTTGTTATAATGATACGATTATGAATAATTTTAGTTTGCGTGAAAAACAAATTGTCGGATATGTCAGACGGGAAAAGCAAGCCGGATCCTCTGATGTTTATAACGAGCTGACGAAAAGAGGGGAAAGGGTGTCGTTGGTTACCATAAAACGAACTTTGTCGCGACTTGAATCACAAAATATTTTGACAACTGCCGGGGCAGGGCCGTCAACCGCCTATTTTTTAAGTGATTTTGGAAAACTGATAATTGATATTTATGCGGCTGAATATTGCTCTCAAGAACCGGACAAATGTTATGGAGCAAGGGGATATAATTTCAACCTGTTTTCTGCGCTTAACTTTGACCTGTTTTCCCAATCAGAAAAAACAAAATTGGATTTTGTCACGGATTTTTATCTTAACAAAATAAGCGATATATCTGAAACAATTCACAAGAAAGAACTTGAGCGTTTTGTGATCGAATTGTCATGGAAATCATCTAAAATAGAGGGTAATACTTATACGCTTTTGGATACGGAACGGCTTATACTGCATGGTATTGAAGCGCCCGGCCACAGCAAGGACGAAGCAGTTATGATTCTAAATCACAAAAAGGCCTTTTCTTATATCCATGAACATAAAGAAAAATTTAAAACATTGACCAGGAGCAATATAGAAGATGTCCATAAAATCATCACCGGCGATCTAAGCGTAAAAACTAATCTTCGTTCCAAACCGGTTGGTATTGTCGGATCCATTTATCGTCCGCTTGATAACCAACAGCAGATCGGCGAGGCCGTTGAGGCGCTGTCCGGGGCTGTTTCCCGTATGCCCCATAGTTATGCCAAAGCGTTTGTATCCCTGCTTGGCATCAGTTATATACAGCCGTTTGAAGACGGGAATAAGCGCACGGCTCGTATGATAGCCAACGCCATTTTGCTTGCTCATGGACTGGCGCCGCTCTCTTATCGTAGCGTGGAAGAAAAAGATTATCGTGAAGCGATGCTAGTTTTTTATGAGCTGAATTCGCTCATTCCGTTTAAAAAAATATTCATTGACCAATACGAATTTGCGGCAAAAAATTACTTGGCTGTTTAATCCATTTATGGGTTTGACAATATGCCCCGGTCCCTTAAATTTTTTCATTAGACCAGCAGACATTTCAAATTTCTTAATTAACCCGACAAACCCTGATTTTATAAGGATTTTTCGGGTTAATTAGTTATCAACATATATATGTTATCAACATTAGATTATAGACAATAATAATCACATGGACTATTATATATAGATAATAATTAAACTAAAAATATGGACGACAACAATACAATTGATAATGACAACGAAACAAAAGCATTGTTAAAAGGTTTGGCCGTTACTTTTAAGGGTACTCTGCAAAAAAGAATGGGTTTTATTCTTTTGATTCCAACGGTATTAGTGGGAATTGTAGCGGTAAATTACTATTACAAATACGAGTTGCTCAAAAACGATCCCCAAAAGGTGGTAGCAAACGAAAACAAAGAACTTGTCGCGGCCGTGTCCAAATTGATAGTATTACCGGAAGGAGAAGAGCCGACTTTAGCCACCGTTTCCGATCCAGATAAGCTTAAGGACCAGCCATTTTTCGCAAAAGCCAAAAGAGGAGATAAGGTTTTGATCTATACCAACTCTAGAAAAGCAATTCTTTATGACCAGGAAAATAACCGCATAGTTGAAGTGGCTCCAATAAACATAGGCAACCCTTCCAAATCATCAATCCCAGAACCACAACAAAATTAAAAAACTGACCCCTTGAAGGGGTCAGTTTTTTAATTTTGTTGGGCTTTTTTATTTCTCCCCCGGAAGCCCTTCTTTTTCTTTTCTTCTTTTAGTATTTCAAGAGCTCTCTGTAATTTTATATCATAGACATTATCAATGCCTTTTTTAAGCGAACGGAAATCACCGTCGTGCATGATGTACGGTCCGAAACGGCCGATATTAGCTATAATTTCTTTGTTTGTTTCCGGATGATTGCCTAACACGCGGGGCAAGCTTAAATATTTGGTGGCATCATCCATGGTTATAGCTGACAGGTCTTTATCTTTTGGAATACTCGCTCTTCGCGGCTTGATTTTTTTCTTTCCGCCGGTTGGCGGATTTTCACCCAGTTGGACATACGGCCCGAAACGGCCTTCAAGAACAAAAACAGGAAGGCCGGTGGCCGGATCCATTCCGATGGGTTTGTTGGGCTCAACAATTGAACCGTCTATTTGTCGGGCGCCTTTGCAGTTGGGATAATCTTCACAGCTCATAAACTTGCCGCTCTTGCCTAATTTTATGATCATTGGGCGGTTGCATTCAGGACACTTCCATTCAGCCGGAGCGGGACCGAGATTGGTAAGTTTTTCTATATTTTCTTTGGATTTGACATCTTTATGGAACGGTTCATAGAAATCTTTGAGAGTTTTAACATATTCTCTTTTTCCTTCGGCAATATCATCCAGCTCGTTTTCCATCTCGGCGGTAAAGGTGTCGTTTATGTAGTTCATGAAATTTTTTTCCAGGAACGAGCTTACGATTTCACCCGTGTCTGTGGGTTTCATTGCCCGCCCTTCTTTAACCGTGTATTTTCTGTCATACAATGTCTTTATGATGGAAGCGTAAGTTGAGGGTCTTCCTATGCCCCTCTTTTCCAGCTCTTTCACCAAACCCGCTTCGGTATACCTTGGCGGCGGCTCGGTGTGCTTTTCTTCGCTTAGCATGTCTTTAAGCGCCAGTGTTTCGTTTGTGTTAATTTTTGGCAATTCTATATCCTCGCCTCTGGATCTAGTGTCGCAAGCCAGCCATCCGTCAAAAAGAACGCGCGAGCCGGTGGCGTTGAAGTCGGGTATCCCACCCTCTTTAATGGTTGCGGTTATTTTTGTGCGCATAAGTTTTGCGTCGCTCATTTGAGAAGCGACAGCCCTTTCTCTTATAAGCCGGTATAGTTTTTTCTGGTCTTCGGCGCTTCCCGCGTTTTCCTTTCTTGAATCGGTCGGACGAATAGCCTCGTGAGCTTCTTGAGCGCTTTTGCTTTTTGTTTTGTATATTCTTGACTCCGCATATTCTTTGCCGTAGGTTTTTTCCACAAAATCAAGTATTTGTTCCCGGGCGGATGAAGCTATGTTCATGCTGTCGGTTCGCATATATGTAATGAATCCCTGCTCGTACAGTTTTTGCGCTATGACCATGGTGCGCGAAGGAGAAAAGCCAAGACGGGAACTCGCGGCTTGCTGGAGAGTTGAGGTGGTGAAGGGGGAGCGCGGCGACCGTTTAACTTCATTTTCCGCGATTTTTTTAACAAACCATGAACCTGAACGGCCTTTCTTTAGTATATCTTCAGCGAGAGTTTTTTCTTTCGGTTCTTCTTCGCAGGTTATCTTAAAGATTTTTTTGTTATTTCCGGAAACATCAGCGGTTATCACATAATAAGTTTCACTTTTGAAAGCGGTGATCTCTCTTTCTCGTTCGGCAAGAATGCGAAGAGCGGGTGATTGAACCCGGCCGGCTGAAAGCCCGTAACGAAGCTTTTTCCAGATAAGGCCGGACAGATCATATCCGAACAACCTATCCAAAACTCGGCGCGCTTCCTGCGCTTTTACTAATTCAGTGTCTATTTTGCGCGGATTTTCCAGCGCTTCTTTAACCGCGCTTTTTGTTATTTCGTGGAACACAATACGCTTGGGATTTTTTAAGCCAAGGACTTGCGCTATGTGCCACGCGATTGCTTCGCCTTCCCGGTCAGGGTCTGTGGCCAGGTAAATATTATCCGCTTTATCAGCGTTCTTCTTCAACTCCTCGATTATTTCTTGCTTGTTTTTGCTTATCTCATAGCGGGGGATAAAGCCGCCTTTTATATCAATTGCGTTTTTATTGCTTTTAGGCAGATCGCGTATGTGGCCTACGGATGCGCGAACAGAAAAACTCTTGTCCAGAAACTTTGAAATTGTGCGTGATTTCGTCGGGCTCTCCACTATAACAAGATTGCTCATATTTGTATTGAATATTTTCCGATGCCGGATTTTTTTATCAGGCCGTTTATTTCAAGCATTGATAGGGACGATAGTATGTCAGATATTTCAATTGATGTCAAATGAGAGATTATTTCATCAGTAGATGATTCTCCCTTGTCCTGAAGTATATCAAGAATACTTTTATGAATAGGATTTTGTGTGGATATATTGTCTTTGCTTTTATCAAAGATATTCAAATTATATCCGTATTCGTCTGTTATATCACGCGCCGATGTAACAAGTTTTGCTCCGTTTTTAATAAGTTCATTTGAGCCGATTGATTTACCGGAAAATATGTTTCCCGGAACGGCAAAAACATCTCTGTTCTGATCCAGAGCGCATTCGGCGGTGATAAGGGAACCGCTGTCCTTGTCTGCCTCAACGATCACAACTCCCTTTGATAAACCGCTGATTATCCTGTTTCGCATGGCAAAATTAGAAGCGTAAATTTCTTCTTTATCAGAGTATTCCGATATTATCAGGCCGTTATTTTTAAGTATTTTCTTTGCGAGAGGCAGATTGATCCTGGGTCCTATTCTAAAATCGCTTACGCCGCCTCCAAGAACAGCGATGGTTTTGCCTCCGATATCAAGAGTTGTCTGATGAGCCACGGCGTCAATTCCCATTGCCAGTCCGCTTACTATCGTAAAACCGGCTGTTGCCAGTCCTCGTGTTATGTATTGAGCCGATTCCTTTCCGTAAGGAGTAAGTTTTCTTGTTCCGACCACCCCTATACACTCACCGTTAAGCAATTCCAAATTTCCCCGGCAATAGAGATGTTCGGGCGGATCTGCGATTTGGGCCAGTAGTTTAGGGTAATATTGTCCGCCAAGATTTATTTGAGTAATTTCCCGCGTCATTCAATCAAAGATATTTCAGATTGAATAGTTGGTCAAATCGTGATAATTTAATCTTAGAGTCTGTTCAAAATCTAATGTCTAGGAAACATGTTCAAATTTCGAGCGAAAATCATAGATTTCGACGAAACATATCGAGATATGTAGAGGAGAAATGGATGATTTGCAGCCGAAATTTGGACATGTTTACAGACAAGCGTATATTTTTAATTATTTTTTAACGGTTAGATTTTGAACAGGCTCTTACACTGATTATGTACTTATCCGTTATTATTCCCGCCTACAACGAGGAGAAGAATATAGAAAAGACTGTCAGGTCAGTTTTTGGTTATTTAAAGTCCGGGAACATTGGGCATGAAATAATAGTCGTTACGGACGGATCAACCGATAGAACCGTTGATATTGTTCGTTCATTAAAAACCGAGATTCCAACGCTTGAGCTTATTGTTTTAGAAAAGAACATGGGTAAAGGATTTGCGGTCAAGACGGGTATGCTCAAAGCAAAAGGTGACTTTAGGCTTTTTACCGATGCCGACAACGCAACGACCATTGACCATATAGAGAAAATGATGCCGTATTTTGAAAAAGGATACGGTGTTGCCATCGCCTCTATTGCTTTGAAAGAATCCAATGTCGCCGTCGGCAGTGAACCGATATGGAGGAGGGTTTTTGGAAAAATTGGTAATTTATTTATCCAGATAATGGCAGTACCGGGGATACGCGACACCCAGAGAGGATTCAAGATATTCACTGCTGAATCAGCGGAAAAGATATTTCCCAAAATGACCATAGAAAGATGGGGTTTTGATATTGAGGCGCTGGCTCTCGCGAGAAAATTCAACTTCAATATCAAAGAAGTTCCGGTTGACTGGAAGAATGCCCCGGAGTCTCATGTAGGTCTCAAGGCCTACTTTCAAGTACTTATAGAAACAATTAAAATACGATGGAATCTATGGACGGGAAAATATTAAACGAATTCAGACAAGACATGGTCTCCGGCGAATGGGTGCTTTTTGCGGCCGGAAGAGCTGGTCGTTCTAATGCCGGCAAGAACGGCAACGGCAGTGACGACGAGGAGTATGAATCAATAAAAAACTGTCCATTTGAGGATTTTAAAAAGTCAGACAACGAACCTATATGGTTCTATAAGAATGAGGCCGACTGGCGCGTAGCCGTCATTAAAAATAAATTTCCGGCGGTAATGTCCGGTATTTGCAAACCGGCAACGGCCTTCGGGCCTTTCAGTATTCAGGAAGCGGTCGGATTTCACGACCTGTTTATTTATAAGGACCACAACAGGCATTTTGCTGATTTTTCTCAGGAAGAAATGATTAATGTTGTGCGTTCATATAAAAGAAGATATCGCGAGATATCCGAATCGGAAGGGTGCGTACGGTATATCTTGATATTTCACAATTACGGAAGGGACGCCGGAGCAAGCATCAGTCATCCCCATAGCCAGATAATTTCAATGCCGATCTTGCCGCCCGATGTATCAAGAAGTATAAAAGGTTCTTATGATTTTTATAAAAACAACCAAAAGAGGGTCTATGACGTGCTTATGAAATGGGAAAAGGATAACGGAAGCCGAATAGTGTATGAGAACGATCTCTTTTTTGCTTTTTGTCCGTTTGTTTCAAAGATGCCTTATGAGGTAAGAATCTTTTCCAAAGACAGCCACGCTCACTTTGAAAAAATGCCGGACGAGCTTGATAAGTATCTTGCCGATACTATGCTTGCGGTTCTCAAGAAGATCAGGAAAGCGCTTGATAACCCGTCTTATAACTTTTTTATTCATACGGCGCCCGCGGAAACGGAACTGGAAAATATCCACGAATTTTACAGCTGGCATATTGAGATTCTGCCTAAGATAAACATACAGGCTGGTTTTGAAATGGGTACAGGTATGGATATCAATGTGATTGATCCGGATAAAGCGGCTGAATTGCTAAGAAACGCCGATTTGTAGTCGAAGGATTTATCGAATTATGTTTGAAATTCTGTCATATACTATAGATAAAGCGGTAGTATTTCTTGAGGCATTAGGTTATGCCGGAGTTTTTTGGGTCTCCTTTTTGGATAGATTAACCGTGTTTCTGATTCCTGCGGAAATAGTTTTGCCCGCTTTCGGTATTCTCATAAGCCAGGCAAAATTTTCTTTTTGGCCGGTTATGATATGGGTTACTGCAGGAAATTTTTTGGGCAATGTAGGGCTTTATCTTGTTTTTCTAAAGGGCGGACGGCCTTTTCTGGAAAGATACGGTAAATATTTTTTGATAACAAAACATGATTTGGAGCATTTAGACAGATTATTTCTCAAATATGGCGATAAAATAGTTTTTTGGGGATATTTCATACCGTCGTCCGGCAGAAGCATTGTTCCGATTCCGGCCGGCATATCAAGGATGAGTTTATCCAAGTTTTCCGTTTATACTTTTTTTGGTTCAATTCCTCTGAACTTTTTGTATGTTTATGCCGGAATTAAAGCGGGGGACAATCTGGAGGGAATATTCAGCTTTTTGGATAAATTCAACTATGTTTTTATCGCCACATTGGCTGTTTTGGCAATATGGTATGTATATCGCCATAAAAAAAGAAAACATTTAATTCATGATTAAAAAACTGATAGTTTCAAATTGGAAAAACCATCCGGATACTTTGGCTGAAGCAGTCGAGATTATGAATTCGATTGATGAGTACCTTGTTTCCATAAATGAAAAAGATATGTCCTTAATATTTTGCCCTCCGTTTGTTTTTGTGGAAGAAGTGGGGAAGATATTAAGGACATCACACCTTGTTCATCAGTCCGAACTTGGCGCGCAGGATATATCGGCTGAAGACAGCGCGACTCTGACTGGCGAGGTGTCTGGTCCAATGTTGAGAAAACTCGGCGTTAGATATGTGATAGTCGGACACTCGGAAAGAAGATGGAAGCTTGGCGAGTCGGATGAAATGGTAAATAAAAAACTCAAAGCCGTCATCAGAAATGAACTTATACCGATTGTCTGTATAGGCGAAAGAACGCGTGACGAAAAATTCAAGGATTTTGTAAAAGAACAAACGCTGAATACTTTTTCCGGTTTGAACGCTGACGAAGTTGCAAGGTGTATCGTGGCGTATGAACCCGTATGGGCTATAAGCACTACTCCCGGCGCCCGCCCCGATACTCCGGAATCTGCTCTTGAATCAATAGGAATTATAAAAAATACATTAATTAGAAATTGGAAATTAGAAATTGGAAATTCACCTAAGGTGTTATACGGCGGTTCAATCAATTCGGCCAACGCGCGAGATTTTTTGAAAGAAGATAGCGTGAACGGAGTATTGGTCGGCGGCGCCAGTATTGATAAAGAAGAGTTTGCTAAAGTACTATCCGTTGTAGCAGAATTAAACTGATGAGAACTGTTTTAGACATTTCTGATTTGAAAGACAAGAAAGTTCTTTTGAGAGTTGACTTTGACGTGCCCGTGTCCGACAAAGACGAAATAGAAGATAATTTCAGGATAAAAAAGCAGAAAGACATGATTGACTGGCTGGTTGAACGCGGAGCGAAAGTGGTTATAGTTTCTCACATATCAGCTGTTGATTCGTTCTCTGATTTAATGCCGCAACTGCATATTATTCTTGGCCGGGAAATAGGGTTTATTAAGAGTGTGGAAGAGATTGAGAATTATCTTGTCAATTACCCCGGGGTAGGACTTTTAGATAATGTTCGCAATCCGGCAGTTGCCGGAGAAGGCGAGAAAGAGAACAGCAAGGAATTTGGCGAGAAATTGTCGGACGGGTTTGATCTTTATATTAATAACGCCTTTGCCGTGTCTCACCGCGAACATGCCTCTGTTTCATCGGTCGCGGGACTGCTTCCAAGTTATGCCGGCTTACTGATGAAAGAAGAAGTTACCAATCTTAAAAGAGCTATTGACGCTCCCAAAGGCGGTAAGATTGTGATAGTAGGCGGGGCAAAAGCGGAAACCAAAGTTCCGGTTTTGAAGAATTTCACTGATAAAGCAGAATTTATACTGCTTGGCGGAGTGGTGGCCAACGATGTGCTCAAAGAAAAGGGACATGATATTGGCAACTCTCTAGTTGACGAAAACTCTAAAGAACTTCTAGCTGGACTGGACATTAACGATTCCAAATTAATTGCGCCGGAGGACTTTGTTATTTTTGACAATAAGATACTTGATATAGGAGAAAAAACAATAAGAAAATACGCCGATTTGGTCAGCCGCGCTTCAATGATAGTATGGAACGGACCGATGGGGCTTTTTGAGAATCCGTCTTTTGCGATTGGAACGAATGAGCTTGCCAAAGCCATAGTTTCTTCAGACGCGTACAAAATAGCCGGAGGCGGCGATACTATAAGGGCTTTGAATAAATTGGGTATTATTGGTAAGTTTGATTTTGTTTCAACCGGAGGCGGAGCAATGCTCGCATTTCTGGCTGGTCAGCGTTTGCCCGGCCTTGAAGCGTTGGGATATTATGATTAGTATGTCAAAAAATATCGCGGTGATTTATCACGGAGAATGCGCCGACGGTTTTAGCGCGGCTTGGGCGGCATGGAAAAAATTTGGCGACAATGCTGATTACTTTGGAGCTCATCACGGAGATCCCATACCCGATGGCTTAACCGACAAAGAAATTTATATTCTTGACTTCTCGTTTCCTGTGGAAATTATGAGAAAGATGGTTGAGAACAACAAAAAGATCATCGTGATAGACCACCATAAGAGCGCCGAGGAGTCGGTTAAGATGGCTCATGAATATATCTATGAAATGGATCGTTCAGGCGCTATGCTGGCTTGGCAATATTTTTTCCCGGAATTAGCGGCGCCGTGGCTGTTAAGGTATATAAGCGACAGGGATATATGGAAACTTGAATTGCCTGATACTTTTGCTATGGGTTTAATGTTGGATACTTTTGATAAGAACTTTGAGATATGGAGTAAATTGGCGGAAGAACTTGAGGATGATAATACCCGCCATAGATATATTAAACAAGGTAAATTGATTCAGAAGTATGAACATCAAGTCATAGAAGATATTATCAGTTCAAACAAAGAAGCGGTTTTTTTTGAGGGATACGAAACTTATGCCGTAAATGCTCCTCATTTTTTTGCGTCGCAAATGGGCGATATTTTATGTAAGGAAAAACCGCCTTTGGCAATTGTCTGGAGTTGGTCTAAAGGCGGCATCTCTGTTTCTTTAAGATCTGATGGAAGTGTTGATGTTTCTGAAATCGCAAAAAAATACGGCGGAGGGGGACACAAAGCCGCGGCTGGTTTTCGTTTTAATTCCAATTCTGAATTTCCATGGAAGAAATTAAAAAATTAACCGGTATAATTGGAGAAAATGCTATTATATTCTTAAAATAACATCTATAAGGCATTTTGTTCTTATTAGTATTTTTTACAAAACACTGTAAAAAATACTAATAAGAACAAAATGCCAAGCAGAGCATAGAATATTAAACATTGTGTAATTAGTATTATTTTATACAGTGTTTTATATAAAATAATACTAATTACACAATGTCACTTATAATCTTAAATTTATGAAATATAGTTTTCTTATACACACTGACGGGGGTTCCAGAGGTAATCCCGGTCCGGCGGCAGGCGGCGCCATAATTGAAGCCCTTCAACAAGTTCAGGGTAAAGCGGCAACTGAATGGAAAAAAGAGTACGGAGAATATCTGGGCGAGGTAACAAATAATGAAGCTGAATATAGGGCCGTAATTTTGGCTTTGAAAAAGTTAAAACATCTTATAGGCGGCGATAAAGCCAATGACTCATTCGTGGAAATTCATGTTGACAGCGAATTACTGGAAAGACAGTTGAACGGAAAGTATAAAATAAAAGACGAGAATATTAAGAATCTTTTCCTGGAAATATGGAACTTGAAGACTGATTTCGGGGAGATTATTTTCAAACACATTCCCAGAGAAAAGAATGCGGAAGCGGACAGGGTAGTTAATCAGACGCTTGATAAGGAATCCAACAAACTCAATCTATAAAATGAACCCTCCTCGCTAGCAAAAATAAAATCCCGCCTCTCGGAGAAGTTTCTTGAGCGTGCTTTAGCCGCTCTAAGAATCTCTGTGGCGGGATTTTATTTTCCTTGCAAACAATAAGCCGAGTTCTGTCTGGCCTACCTGACGGCGGGCGGAGGCAACCATTTATCTGCGATCAATATTACTATTGACCTGTCGATTCGAC
>JBBTTJ010000022.1:0-8648 GCA_038064315.1 Patescibacteria group bacterium
GTCGCGAAACAATTTGGACATGAATAGCATGAACCGGCCCGTATCATTATCGTCCCGCAGTTATTGCACAAAGGAGCGTCGGCATTAAGAGACGCGGCTTTTCCGTTTCCGCTTTGATTATAAGCCGGCATTTTATCGGTTTTTATCGAAGAAGAGGAAACGAGTTCGGCTAATATTTTGTCGCTATTTGATGTTTTGTCATCCTGCTCCGCAGAAACAGGCAAACCGAATATCTCCTCTTTATCCTTCGGATTCAAGTACTTCATGCCTAAGTATCTGAATACATAGTCAATTACCGACTTCGCAATCGGTATATCGGGATTGCTGGTAAAACCCGCCGGCTCAAACCTCATATCTTTAAATTTTTTAACAAGGGTCTTGAGGGGTACGCCCGACTGAAGACACATTGAAGTTAATGTTGCCATTGTGTCAAACAGTCCCGATATTGTGCTCCCTTCTTTAGCCGTTGTAATAAATGTCTCGCCCGGCTTCATCGTGTCCGGGTAAAATCCGACGGTAAGATAGCTCTCAAACCCGCCGACCGAAAATTTATGAGTGATGGATGGACGCTCATCCGGCAATTTAATTCTTGTATAGCCGTTTACTTTTTCAACAAGCTCCTGATTTTTATCGTCGTTTGACGTATTAAGCGGCTGAATTGACTTGCATCCGTCGCGATAAACCGCCAGCGCCTTGAGGCCCAAACGCCATCCTTGGAAGAACACATCCTCAATATCTTCTACGGTTGCGTCGCCGGGAAGATTAACCGTCTTGGATATTGCGCCGCTTATGAACGGCTGGGCGGCGGCCATCATCCTGACATGACCCATATAACTTATGCTCCTTGAACCGTTAGATGCTTTAAACGAACAATCAAATACGGGCAAATGTTCTTCTTTGAGATACGGAGCTCCTTCTATCGTCTCTTTTTTCAATATATATTCGGATATGGCGTCTACTTCTTCATTTAGATACCCTAACCGCCTTAACGCTATCGGAATTTGATTGTTGACCAGTTTAAGGGTTCCTCCGCCAACCAGTTTCTTGTACTTTACCAGCGCCAACTCCGGTTCTATGCCCGTAGTATCGCAATCCATAAGAAAAGATATGGTGCCGGTCGGCGCAAGAACGGTAACTTGAGAATTTCTCACTCCGTACCCGTCAGCGAGTTCTTTCGCCTCGTGCCAAACCGAACGAGCGGCCATTTCAAGATATTTGTCATTCGTATTCTTCCTCTGCAAACTCTCAAATAATATTTCCGCCTGATTCAAATGTTTAGAAATAACTCCCAACATTCCATCCTTGTCATTGTAGTAACCCGCAAAAGGCCCTTTGTGGCTGGCAATAACCGATGACATCCTATAGGCCTCCCCGCACATCAATGAGGTTATCTGGCCAGCCATAGTTCTTCCTTCGTCAGAGTCATAAGGCAGACCAAGTGTCATCAAAAGAGACCCTAGATTGGCGTATCCCAAACCAAGCTCGCGATAGGCCCGAGCGTTGGTCTCTATTTTCTCTGTCGGATAAGAAGAGCGGTCAACCAGAATATCCTGGGCCAATATAAATGTATCAACCGCTTTTTTGAATAAATCCACGTCAAACCTGCCGCCTTCCCGCAAGAATTTTGTCAGATTAAGCGACGCGAGATTACAAGCGCTATTGTCCAAATGCATATATTCCGAACAAGGATTTGATGCGTTTATTCTGCCAGCATTGGGGCAGGTATGCCATTCATTAATAGTAGTGTCATATTGTATGCCGGGATCAGCCGAATGCCAAGCCGCATCAGCCATCCAGCGAAACATGTCTTTTGCTTTAACCGTTTCAACTGTTTCGCCGCTCGTTACCGACTTTAAATCCCAGTAACCGTCGGCTTCAACCGCTCTCATAAAAGCGTCTGAAACCCTGACTGAATTGTTGGCATTCTGGTACGGAAGAAGAGTATAAGGGTCGAATAGATCCGCCGCAATTGAGTCCTTGAATCCGGCTTTAGAAAGCGCCTTGGTCATATCTTCAATTATTTTTTTGGAGTAAATAAAACTGTGAACATCCGGGTGATCGGCGTTCAGGACAACCATCTTGGCGGCGCGGCGGGTTGTGCCGCCTGAACGGATGGAATTAGCCACGCCGTCAGCGCCTTTCATAAAAGAAACAGGACCGGAAGAATAACCGCCTTTGGACAACGGCTCTTTGGATGATCTTAATTTAGAAAGATTGATGCCGGAACCGGAACCGAATTTAAATATCCATCCCTCGTCCCTGAACCATTCAAGAATTGACTGCATGTTGTCTTCAACGGAAAGGATAAAACACGCCGAACATTGGGGGCGCTCATAAATCCCGACATTGAACCAAACCGGGCTATTGAAAGCGGCGTATTGATTAACCAACAGCCAAGTAAGGTCTTTTACAAAATTATCACAATCGCCTACGGTATCGAAGTATCCGTCCTTCATACCCCATTCGCCTATCGTCTTGGCAACCCTGTCTATTATTTGCTTTACGCTCTTTTCTCTATCGGGAGAATTTAATGTGCCTCTGAAGTATTTGGAAGAAACTATATCGGTGGCAGTTTGAGTCCAAAAAGAAGGCACCTCAACGCCACTCTGTTCAAAAACAGCGGTGCCGTCTCCTTTACTTATTTTGGCAGTTCTTTTTTCCCACCTAATGGCATCATAAGGATTCCCTGAACCAAAAAGGCGAGGCCATTTAATGCCGATACCGGATTCAATTACTTCACCGTTTATGCCTATGTTTGGTTGTGTCAGAATTTTTTCTTCCATATTATTTATTTCAAAAACACCGCTCTTATACGGTATTGTATTTTATAAAAGATGCTCTCAAAAATCAATGTTGATAATCTAAATATCAAGCGGCTATTTCATTTTTCTTCTGATAAAGGCGGGGATGTCAAACTCATCATCATTAACCGATGAGTCAATTAATTCTTTTACCGGCTGTTGCGGAAGAGAGCCGTTGCCGATAATACTGATATTTTTCCTGGACGCGCTATCAAACAAGCTTGGGCTTATACTTACAGCTGGTCTGACGGAAGCCAGATGACCATTATTAAATCCGGTTGCCACCACAGTAACTTTGAGCTCCCCTTTCTTCAATTTATCATCAATAACCGCTCCAAATATAACTTTAGCATCGGGATCAATATGTTCAGTGATTATTCTTGCCGCTTCATTTATCTCTGCCATCGCCATATCCATACCCCCGGAAACATTGAAAAGCACGCCCCTTGCGCCATCTATTGAAACCTCCAAAAGCGGAGAATTGATTGCCATCTTGGCCGCCTCTATAGCCCGGTCCTCGCCACTAGCCCTGCCTATACCCATCAAGGCGGAACCGGAATTAGTCATAACAGCTTTAACATCCGCAAAATCAACATTGATTATTCCAGGTATGGTTATAAGATCGGAAATACCCTGAACGCCCTGACGCAGAACATCGTCAACAATGGCGAATGATTCCAGTAACGGCGTCTTTCTGTCTATGACCGAAAGTAATCTGTCATTTGGAATAGTAATAAGAGAATCAACTCTGTCACGCAGATTTTGCCAGCCCTCCTCGGCTATTCTTGTTCTTTGCGCTCCTTCAAAACTGAATGGCTTGGTTACAACGGCAACAGTCAAAGCTCCAAGTTCTCTTGCTATTTCAGCAACAACCGGAGAGGCGCCGGTGCCGGTTCCCCCTCCCAAGCCGGTTGCGAGAAAAACCATATCGGCGCCTTTAAGAGCGTTTTGAATTTCCTCTTTCGTGTCTTCCGCCGCCTGCTTTCCAGTTTCTGGGTTCATTCCCGCGCCAAGCCCCCTCGTCAAGCTTTTACCTATATTAATTTTTGTGGGAGCGTTAGTGGCGTGTAAAGCTTGAGCATCAGTATTCACCGCGATAAATTCAACTCCGTGAATACGGGCCTCTATCATCCTTGCCAGAGCATTGCCTCCGGAGCCGCCGACACCGACGACTTTTATTCTCGCAAATGTTTCAAATGGTGGTTTGATCTGTGCCACTAAATAGTGCCTAACGACTAGAGTTCGGCAACCAGTAAATACTTCTAGTGGCCAATTGCTAGCGGCTAGCGGCTAATTACATCTTGTCTTAACACAAAAGAAAAACACGGGCAAATTTGCAGTGTATTACCTGTGGATAATTAAGTATATTTTATTTACTTAAGGGAGGAAATTCTTCAGCCAGTCCTTTATACTTGAGGTAATCCCGTTCATAGATATTTTTTGTCTTTGTCCGCCTAGATGCTTTTCCGATCCCCACAAAACAAGACCAACGGCGACCGCAAACGATGGATCTCCGATTATGTTGTTAGCGCCGTCAAAACCAAATGGTTCCACCACTTTTACCGGCAGACGAAGTTTGTCTTTGACCCAAAAAGCAAAACCAGGCAAATTGGAACCGCCCCCGGACAGCACAACACCGGCAGGCAATATTCCGTTTTTAGATACTTTTTTCAGTTCTGTCTCAACAATATCAAGTAATTCGCCTATTCTCGCGTCAACAACTCTTACCAGCTGTTTTTTAGGCACAATGAAATCTTCCTCGCCGATAATATCAGAAAGATCTATATTTTCTTTCCTCCGCAAATCTTCCACATTAGATGTGGAACAATGTTCGAGTTTTATTCTTTCCGCAATATCAATAGATGTTCTTAAAGCCACGGCAAGATCATTTGTAATATGCTTTGAACCGATAGGTATGACCGCGCTGTGAAGCAGGTCGGCTTCTTCAAACACAGTAAGCGTTGATGTGCCGCCCCCAAAATCAAGATTAATGACGCCATGTTCCTTTTGATTTTTATCCAAAGAAGACAAGGATCCGGCAAGAGGAGCATAAACCAATCCGGCAACTTCTATGTCATTCTCATTAACGCATTTGGCTATATTTCTTAAATAAGGAGACAAACCGTCTATTATGATCACATCAGCTTCAAGTCGAACACCCTTCATGCCTAACGGATTTTTTACATATTCGGTACCGTCAACGATAAAATTGCGCGGAATAACGTGGATTATCTCCCTGTTGGCCGGCATACTTACGACCGAAGCGGCCTGAACAACCCTGTCTATATCATTCTGGGATATCTCATTGTCGGCTCTGGATACGGCAATAACTCCTCTGGACACCTGTGTTTTAATATGAAGTCCATTAACGGCTACAAACGCCTTCTTTATTTGAGTACCGGCCATTGCTTCGGCCTGCTGGACGGCAGAGCCGATGTTGTTGATGGTCTCTTCCATATCTACCACCATTCCCTTGCGCAATCCTTCCGATACGGCGCTGCCCGTGCCCAATATCTCCGGCCTTAAATTATCGCCGACACGCGCAATTACAACTTTAACTTGAGAATTACCTATATCAATACCGGCTATTGTGTGTGGCTTTGCCATTTATCTTGCTTAAAATTTTTTTCTCCAAACTAAACATCTTATCAGCGCCCTTTTTTAACTTTTCGTGGTCGTAGCCCAATAAATGTAAAAACCCGTGTACTGTAAGTTGCGCCAATTTGTATTCTATACCTATATTTTCTTCTTTTGCCTCGTTTTTTGCAATGGATAAACAGATAAATATGTCCCCCAAGTCTTTAACTTCCAATTTTTGTTTTCCAATCTCTAATTTTTCCTGTATCTGAAAAGATAAGACATCGGTCGGTTTATCTTTTTTTCTATATTTTTTGTTTAACTCCCTTATTTTCGTTTCCCTCACCAAATTTACGCTGACTCCTATTTCTTCCTTAAGTTTTAATTCTTGCGCCGCCGTTTCTAAAATATTTTTGAAAAAAAAGATGTCATACTCTTTGTCTGAAGTCAGATTTCTAAAAACCAGATCAATATTCTTATTCATTAACCCGATTTTATCATATTTTTTGATTTACGGATATTCCCGGCGATATTTAAAAAAACAAAATCCCGTTGGAAGGCAAAACCTTCCAACGGGAAAAAACAAAACGCAAGGACAATATATCCAAAAAAAATAACTGATTGCGGGCAAAGCCGTGCAGTGGCCATCCCAGCTATCATAGAAACCAACCGTAGTCCAGTTTCCACATCCCGCTGAAAAAGTACAGACCGCGTACGCACAGGATATCGGCATCCGAGTCACGGTAAGTGGTTTCCCAAAAGTAGATAAAACGAACTTTGCCCGCCTCATCTCTCTTCCAGTCCTCGGGGATTAGATGCGTATTTTCGTACAAAGCATCCAAAATGTTCGCGTTAAGCACTGGCTTTCCCATTAACTCATAGCGAAGCTCATATCCCTTAAGTGACTTTCGGATTTTCGGTAACTCTGACAGGTGAAGGATAACCTTGCGGCCATCCACATATAGTCCATCATTGAGGCGCTGGACCCGTACCCATCCTCCGGTGGTATGCGACTCAACGGTCGCCACCCCAAACGGCAATCTTGGCGCGGCATCAAGATTCACCATAAGTGTGGTCGCATTGACCACATGAACTCTCTGAACCGCCAAGAACCTGTATTTGAGAAATCCTGAAACGAACTGCCGGACCGCTTTCCAATCAAGCTTCTTCATAACACCCTCCTTCACTGCTTACGGCGTTTTTTATTTTGACAACTCATCTTTAACAATCCTGCTTACCGTCTGACCGTCCGCGCGGCCTTTAACTTTAGACATTAGAACTCCCAGCACCTTGCCCATTTCTTTAATATCTTTGGCTCCGGTTCCATCTATCGCCTTTTTTGCTTCTGACCTTATTTCGTCCTCCGACATCTGTTCCGGCAGATATTCCATCAATATCGCAAGCTCGTCTTTTTCTTTTTTAGCAAGCTCATCCCGCCCGGCCTTTTCATAACTTTCAATTGATTCTTTTCTTTTCTTAGCTTCAGATAAGGTCACATCCACAACTTCCTCGTCCGACATCCTGGATAGTTCTTCAAGTTTATTGGCTTCAGAGCTAATTTTTGAAAATTTGGCCCGCTTTTCAAGTTCTTTGTTCTTTACCGCACTTTGAAGTAAACTCAAAACCATACGCTTTACCGCGTTTCCCGACTTCATCGCCTCTTTCATATCTAATTGAATTTTCTCTTTGAGCATTACAATCCTAACTTCTGTTTGAGTTTACGCTTTTCTTCGTCAAATGTCTCTTCGTCATATTTGCCAAGCTTAGTCAGACGTTTCCGCAGCTCGCCAAGATGCATGCCCATAATAGCGGCGTTCTTTTCTTTTCTCACATTCATTTTTTTGTGATTGTATTGGTCATTCTTTGCTTTAAGCAAGACACCGCTTTGCTGTACAAAACGGCTAAAACGCCTTAGCAAGGCCCCCGTTGACTCGTTTGGTTTTCGTTTAACTTCGACCATATAAAATCCTCCTTTCCAATTACTATTTTATTATTTTGGGTCCCAGTCGTTTCCCTCCCAGCAAATGTATGTGCAGATGCGGGACCAGCTTGCCTCCGTTTTCTCCTTCATTTATTATCAGACGGTATCCTTTTTCGGCAACACCAACCTGATGAGCAACCTTATGAGCCATTACCAGTCCTTTGCCAAGCAGTCCGTTATTATCACCCTCCATAAAATCCTCAAGCGAAGTAAAATGCCTTACGGGAATTATCAGTAAATGAACAGGCGCTTGGGGATTTATATCTTTTATCACCCAGAAATCGTCGTCTTTGCAGACGACATCGGCTTTCAGTTCGCCACCCAATATTTTACAGAAAACATCCGTGATCATTTACAACTTGCTAGCCACTCTGCTACAGTGCTGTATTTTGTTCTTATTAATATTTACACAAAACACTGTGTAAATATTAATAAGAACAAAATACTAAACAGAACATGTGGCAGACATCTGGTAATTATCATTATTTAGACAGTGTTTTGTCTAAATAATGATAATTACCAGATGTCGCTGATTAATATGACTTTCTTTACTTTAATTTTTCAATCGTTTCTTAACTTCATCCACTATCTTTTCAAGAGGAATTGTCTCTTGAACGCCGGTGTCCATTTCTCTCAATATTATAGTACCATCCAACGCCTCTTTTTGGCCAAATATAAGAGCAAATCTCACTCCCAGCCGGTTGGCAATGCGCAGTTGTGATTTAATACTGTCCCTGCCTATTGACGATTTGGCTTCTATTCCCGATTTTCTGAAGCTTTCATAAAGATTTAAGCTTTTCCTTTTAGCCGCCTCTCCGAGTTGGACGAGAAAAAGTTTCGGCTTAGGTAATCCTTCAGGAACACTAACATTCTTTTCTTTCAAGGCAAGAATGACCCTGTCTATGCCAATAGACCAGCCGGCGCCAGGCGTCTTAGACCCGCCGAGCATCTCAACAAGTTTGTCGTACCGGCCTCCGCCGCCGATTGATGACTGCGAACCTTGTCCTGAAGGGCTTGAACGGATTTCTTCATCAGGCAAAAATTCAAAGACAGTTCGGGTATAATAATCTAATCCTCTCACAAGACACGGATTCAGTATATAAGGGACTTTTGCCTCATCCAGAAATTCCAAAACATGTTTGAAATGGCTCTTGCACTCATCGTCCAAAAAATCAACAATTTGAGGCGCTTCTTTGGCCAGTTCCACACATTCCGCCTCTTTACAATCAAGTAATCTAAGGATATTGGTTTTAAAACGATTTTTGCAGTTGGAACACAACTTTTTTAAT
>JBBTTJ010000023.1:0-1484 GCA_038064315.1 Patescibacteria group bacterium
GACCTATAAATATAAATTTGTGCAAGACATGGCAGCGCCGTTATCCGTGATTGCCAAAAAACGGATTAAACGCCTGTTATCAAAAGGATTTAACCTGTTTGAAGATAATCCCCTTCTGATACCGGTGCCTTTGCGCAGAAAGCGTCTGAATTGGAGAGGTTTTAACCAAGCCGGATTGTTAGCTAAAAATATATCTGATGCCTACTGTATGTCTTACCGCGACGATATTCTAATTAGAATTGCCGACCCCAAACATCAAGCCGACATCAAAGCGAAAGAAGACAGAATAAATAATGTAAGAAACAATTTTACCGTTAAAGACAGTAAATTATTGAGAGGCAGAACGGTAATTTTAGTTGACGACATCTGCACCACAGGCGCAACGATTAACGAATGCGCAAAGGTTTTGAAGAATCCGCCAGCCGGCGGAGGAGCCAAAAGAGTTATCGGCTTTGCAATTGCCAGGAATTAAAAACCAGAGGAACTAGCCCATACAATAGCCATTCTTTATGCTTAATTATGGACCTACATATCTACAATAACACGGGTTTGGACCGGTTGGATCGTCAGGATCACAACTATAAGGATATCTTTCATAACACAAACCACAATAAGAATCAGGGGGGACTGGACAAGAGGCAGCCGGTTTCGTTACTATTAATTTTTGGATCTGCCAGCCCTGCTCCGTACATGCCGGATTCTTGCATCCGCACTTCCACGCGCCGTCTTTAGATAAGCACGAATACCCAAGGATATAATGAGTCCCTTCCGCTAAAGTACCGGCATTTACTCTTATGTAGCCGTAGTCCCAAGTTGAATCAATAGTACTGTTAAAGAAATTATTATCAGGCGATGTTATGTTGGTGAGAAGTTTCCATCCCGTGCTACCCGGCGAATATATATAGACAACTTTAGCCACTATCATTTTTTTATAGGCAGCTATTAGCAAAGCAGGATTTCTGTCAGATGGTGGAGGATCTACCATATTAACAAGGGGGTTATTCCCAATAGTAATTGTTGCGGAAACGCTTGTGGAACATCCTCCGACTATTAAATTAGAACCCTTATAACCAGATACCAAATTAAAAGGAGAACCGAATTGCGTGTTTATGACATCACTGGGGCCATACATTCCGCACGGCGGCGCAGTTTCAGCGTTAACATAATCACCTTTCTCCAGCACGCTCATAGCCGCATAAATTAAAGACAAAGCTCCAACGATTGCAACCCCGATAATAATCCGATTTTTCATAAAATTTTAGTACGAATCAAGCATCATTATACTAACATATTTGGGAACAGCGCTAAAAAAAGATGTTGATAACCATATGAAACCGTTGCCGTAAAATGACGAAAATGATAAACTGCATCCTGTTAAGTCAGCACATATAAAATGGAGGCGTGCCTGAGCGGCTGAAAGGAGCGCACTGCTAATGCGTTAACCGCCAAAAGCGGTTCGGAGGTTCGAATCCTCCCGCCTCCGC
>JBBTTJ010000024.1:0-6386 GCA_038064315.1 Patescibacteria group bacterium
ATCACAAAAGTGAACAATAATATTCCGCTTGTATCGATTGGGTTCGATGGCCATGACTTCGCTGGGGCAGTACAGGGCATGGCGAAGACAGACTCCCGCCATGCGATCCTGTGTTGCATCGATGGATTTACCAAACACGTGGTTCCCGAAGAAATGAACGCGCAGGCTTGGGAGGAAGTACGCGCGCGCTTTGTGGAAAGCAAACTTTCTTTTTTTGGCCTGTTCGGCCACCGAACCGATTAAATCATCCGCCTCAAATCCTTCTTTCTCGTAACGAGCCACCCCAAAAATACGTAGCAAATCTTTGACCATGCCAATTTGAGCATAAAGCTCATCCGGCGCTTTTTGTCTGTGAATTTTGTATTCGGCGAACTCTTCATGGCGGAATGTCGGAGCCGCCAGATCAAATGTAGCCGCTATATAGTCCGGTTTCAGGTCCTTTATCATTTTGAGTAAAACTGAAGTAAAGCCATAAACGGCATTGGTGGGAACGCCTTTGGGTGAATTAAGCGTCGGCGGAAGAGCGTGAAACGCTCTATGAACCAGCGCGTGGCCGTCAATTAGAACTAATTTTTTCATTTATATAAAATTATCCGCCCTCCGCTTATTCGTCAACACACTGCTTGGTGTTTTATTGCTTGGTATCTTATTCTTATCATTATTTACACAAAACACTGTGTAAATATGGATAAGAATAAGATACCAAGCAGAGCATAGAATATTATGAGCAAATATTATAAGCGACATTAAGTAACATTGAATAAGTAGTACTATTTTATACAAAACACTGTATAAAATAGTACTACTTATTCAATGTTTAACACGCTATACACCGCATAATATGATACTAATACAGAGCATGCGACATTAGACATCAAGTAATTATCATTATTTAGACAGTGTTTTGTCTAAATAATGATAATTACTTGATGTCGCTTAATGTTACTCAATATCACTTAAAGTCACTGATTAATGTGGCTATGAATAGTTATTTTTCTCTCATTTTTACTTACATGGTCAATGTGAACTCTGATAATTTTCTTCGGCAGTATCTTTCTCACTCTTTCCGGCCATTCTATCATTACAATATGATCCGGTGCCTTAAAAAGCGTCTTAAGATCAAGAGTGGCAAGGTCTTCATGGTCCCTGACTCTGTAACAATCCAAATGTATCATGTATTTCTGGTTTGAAACTTTCAATTTGCCTTTATTTTTATCAAAAGGAATCTTATACCCCTTCATCAAAGTGAAAGTTGGACTCTTAATTTTCGCTTTAATACCGAGCTCCCTGGCAAATCCTTTAACAAAAGTTGTCTTTCCGGCTCCCAACTCCCCCTCCAATGATATCACCACGGAATCTTTGGAATTGCCTATCTTATGAGCCAGGTCTCCGGCAATTTTCTGTGTCTCTGCCTCGTTTTTCGATATTTGAACTTTAATCATAACTTTAGATCTTAGTAATTAGAGTTATTTATAGTGACATTAAGTAATTAGTATTATTTTTTACAAAACACTGTAAAAAATAATACTAATTACTTAATGTCAAATAGTCTATGTTCTGCTAGACATCAAATACTTATCATTATTTAGACAGTGTTTTGTGTAAAATAATATATAGGCGTAAATGACCCGACGAATGACTGGAGTTTTACAAAGCCGCTCATGAGATTCTCTTCTATCATCTGGTGATTAATAATAGCACTGCCCATAAATTCCGCAATTAAAAAAACCGCATTCACTGGATGCTCGCCGGAAGGCGAACCGTGAATGCGGTTGGGGCTGAAAAGCCCGACACGACTGGAGGAACTAGTTGCACCGGTTCCCCGGCGCTTGATGAAGCGTGAGGGCGTAATATCTCTCACACTCGTCACGGGATTCCCAGCGTGGCGTTGGCGGTTGAACAACAGTCGGTGTCAGCTGTTGTTCAACCGGCGCAGGAATTGCGGAAATATTGGCGGCGCAATACAAGTAGAATATTCCAAAGATTATCCACCCAATAATTGCAATCCTTCCCGCCCATTTGACAGAATTGACAGAAAAAAGATTTTTGAGAGAATTTTTGAAACTTACCATTTTCTTTCCCTCCTTATAGGTTGGTTTGGCGAATTACTGCCAAACCCAGACACCTCCGGACTGCCCTTCCGGTTTGGCTCGCACAATATGCGCGCGAGCCGTATAGCCATCAGAAAAGGCGGAAACCGCTTCTGCCTCATACTCGGCAAACGGATCGCCGCATGTGGACCGATTGGGCCGAATAACGCTGTACGGCTGACCATCCTTGTAAACTCTGATGACTTCGCCGGACTCGTTTTTGAGAGTGAACATCCCCCGCTCACGGCAATTTGACCGTCTATTGAACCAGGAGTCGCCGCTGACAGAGTTTGACTGTTCACGCAAGCGACTGTTCCAGCCGTTTTCACGGCTGTCGTTGTCGCTATTATCGCCGTACGAAGGCGTTGACGACGGTTGAACTGCCTGGTTGTCGTCGCGATTATTATTCAGAGCGCCATAGACCAACGCTCCGGTTAAGGCGCCAAGTCCCAATCCCAACCAGATATCATTATGATTGTGGTGATGCCTCCTCCGGTTATAGCAACCATAACTATATCCTCCACAGTTATATCCTCCGCCGCCGTAAGAAAACCGACTGACCATGCGTTGATTTGACCGGACAAGCCGGTCAACCTCACTGCCATGGCCAAACATTTGCGCCTGTACAGGTACAGTGCCGCCGGTTAAGAGGAAGAACACCAGAACTGACAACATCTTCTTTCTCATTATCTTTCTCCTTCTTCAGATTATATTGTTAATGAAACTAACTGTGCTTTAATTATAGCATAATATAATAAAAAAGTAAAGCCCATGTGCTGGAAGGGTAGAAATTAAAAAAATGCGCATATTACTATGCGCATTTTAGCATTTGGAAGGGCTGGAAAATTATGAGTTAAGGCAAAGTTGAGATAAGACACCAGGATATCATCACAGATCCCATCGGATTGAAACCAACATCCATTGGTTTCAAATTTCCGAAACCGGAGATTCCGGTATGTAAAGTTACTAATTTTTCTCCAGGCCATCTATATGGGTTGAATCCCTGGCCCATTATTGACACACAGGGGAACCAACCGTATGCAGGCATACTGACGCATAACTCGTCATTTTTCTCTGTTCCCGCATCAAAGACCTCCGGATAAAATATATTTCTGGTAGTCCGATCAACCTGGTTAGCCTGGACATTTTGAAATGCAATAAATCCATCGTTGGTATGAAGCAACTTTGAGATAACCGTTACACACAATTTTTGCGTTGAACTTAACGGCGGCACCGGAATAGAAACTTCTTGCATATAATTGTGACGCGATATCGTTGCCGGTCCAATAACGGTCCTCCACCCTTTGCTCTGCAACCACCTAACAAGAGGTGTCGTTATTCCACCCTCCGCCAACATCTCCAACGGGACACTTGCTTGTCTCCCTATAGCAAAGATGCTATTAGTATCATCACTCTTTAGTGGGCCATCATCAGGTAAACAAGGCCCCACGGCGTATATTGGCTTTGAAAACACCTGTCCGTTAGTTAAATTCATCATCCTAATACTGATAGTGGTAGTGGCCGCTTTTGCTTTTGCTGTTTCAGCAAAAGCAACTAATAAAGCCAACAAAATCACGATTTTTCTCATATTTTCTCCTCTCCCGACTTAAAAGTCGGGTGTTTATTGTTGTTGAATTGTCAAAGAAACTTATCGTGCTTTAAGTATAGCATATTATTATATAGTTGTAAAGCCCATAAAAAGTGAGGTTTTAAGCCAATTTTTAAGCAACTGAAATCCATTAACAAATCCTTTCTAAAAATTTTTATATACGCTAAGGCATTTTATTCTTATCATTATTTACACAAAACACTGTATAAATATTGATAAGAATAAAATGCCAAGCAAAGCATAGAGTATCAGACATTGTGTAATTGGTATTATTTTATACAGTGTTTTGTATAAAATAATACCAATTACACAATGTCACTTATGATATTTGTAATAATGGATTTAATGATTAAAAATTAGGGCTAAACTCCTATATTTTTAAAATGTGTTATCTTTGCCGTTCCCCTGTCTTTGTTGAGTTCAATCGCGATTATGTCTATCTGCCACGATGTATCATCAAGGTTATTCTGTTGAACATAAGTTTGAGCCGCCCGTTTTATTCTTTTGATCTTATCGTTATTCACGCGTTTTTCCGGCTCAAAGCCCTTTGATGCCGGACTGTCGCTCCCCTTAACCTCAACAAAAATAAGTATTTCTTCTTTTTCGGCGATAATATCCACTTCGCCCCAGGGTTTTCTGTAGTTTCTGGCAAGTATCTTGTATCCCCTATCCTTGAGAAACTTCTCCGCTAGACCTTCGGCAAAACTCCCAAACTCTATATAGTTATGGTCGTTCATATCGCCCCATTATACAATATTTCTTTTTTAATTCGCCTTCACATAGGATTGACATTTAATTTTATAATAATTAGAGTATAGAAAAGCATATAATCAACTTGGATTAATTTATGGCACATAAACCATTCACTCCTCAAATTACACATCAAAGCGACGCCAAAGAGCAATTAGCTGTCTTACAGGGCGACGATGTTCATTTCAGCAAAACAAAGGGGTTCATGGATTCATCAATTATTCATGCCTTGAATCTCTTTGAATTTTCCGATGATCAATATAAAAAGTTGCATAAGGAACTTTTAGATGATATTGAGATTGCAGCAAAAAGATTTCTTGGGAATAAAATAAATCTGGAAATGACATATAAATTCAGTACTTACTTTGGCTGGTATATTGGAGAGCGCATTAATCCTTTGAAACCCAAACGAAAAAATATAAAAACCGCTAAGTGAGCGGCTTTTGTACATTTATTTTCCAAAAATACCTTTGAATATATCATAGAGAGTTGAGCCATCTTCTGAATCGCTAACTTTATTCTCGTTCCTTTCTTCCAGTTCTCTGCTACTTGCGGCATCTTCTCGAGCCTGATGCCAAGCATTGGAAACTTCTTTGACTGATACCCCGTCTCTTTCCGCAGTATCCTTTTTATCCCAATTATTTCTGCCCATCTCTTAACTCCTTCCTGTATTGTTATGTACTGTTTCGATGATAATTTAATATGATTTATTTGTCAACGGTCTTTCATGCCTATTTGTTATTTTTATAATAATCCGGGTAGTTTTCTTTGAAATGTTCCTGATGGTTTATAAAACGGGCTATCGTAAATAAGAAGTCAGAAAGCCGGTTTATATACGCAAGCGCCTGCGGATTTACTGGCTCTTTTTTATTAAGGCCAGACAATTCGCGCTCGGCTCTGCGGCATACCGCGCGCGCAAACTGCGATAAAGAACCGGCTTTTGACCCTCCCGGCACTATAAACATCGACAGCTCCGGAAGTTTTTTTGAAAGCGCGTCAATTTGTTGTTCAAGCCAGGCAATATTGTCCGCGCTGATAGGATTGATCTTTTTATCCCTAAAAATCTCTCCTTTTGAAGCTATGTCCAATTGCACGCGAAATAAATCATGTTGAACCCGTGAAAGCAAAGCATTGATTCGTTTTTTATCGCTAAAAGCAATCACCGCGCCAATTAAAGAATTAAGCTCATCAATCTCGCCCAGCGATTGCACCCGGCAGTCGCTTTTTGAACGGTTGCGCTTATCATAGGGGAGTTTTGTCCCTCCCTTATCGCCTTTTTTTGTATAGATTGGCATACTTCAAGTATGGGTTGGTAATTGTTCCTTCGCATCGCAAGGTTTGCTAAATTTATTTTAAAATGATACCATAGGATGGTAATCCTCGCACAGAGGGTTTCGTATTTTTAAGCTGAAAAACCCCAGAAAATGGCTGAAATCGAGGGTTTTAATATTAAATTCTATAACCGCGAGTAAGAGCCGAAGTGGAAATTTATTTTCATTTTGCCCGAACAAGCGGATTATACAACTTATTAGTACTCATCTAAAAAAATTAATAGTATTGTTCAAACTCAACGGCTTATCCAAAAGGCCTCGTTTTCATTTGTACGGAACTATCATCTTGTCCATTACCATGTTGCTGATCAAAGGCGCGAATGGACAAACTGTTCTTTTTAACTCATTTGTATCGGGAGTTATTGAAGAAACATCAATTTCTGTCTTATCTGCAAATAGATCAAATGAGAATTCTTATTTAGCCGATATAAGCAATTTAGCGGCATGGGATAACAGTTCCGCGAATGCGTTAGAGTCAGGCAAGGGCGGTCCTGGACCAACACTGGAACCAATAACAATACAAGAAAACGCCGTATTTTCCCATAATCCCGCCGATACGGATTACGCGGACACAATCGTCAGAAAAAGAGCCGGAATTAGCGAATA